>NZ_JBEAIT020000002.1:0-95688 GCF_040065495.2 Klebsiella sp. CN_Kp073 | reverse complement strand
TTTAAACACCAACAGTTATCCACAAAGGCAAGTATATACGCATGTCTCAGTCAACGGAAATACATACCTCAGTAAATACCGTTGCATATCACAGTATTAGAAAAGCCATACGACAGTCAATATTTTACCCATCACAGTCAATGGCGGCAGTGCCCTGGCATAGTCAGGACGGGGCCTACAACGATCCGGGGATCTCTTTATGATCTCAATATGATCTCTTAAAGGATCAATTACTGGATCGGAGGTATGAATAACCATTTCCCGACATTTCAGCCTGATAATCAACTCTACAGGATGTACCTAAGATCCTTTCCCGTCATCCATTTGCTACACTCACACTTAAGAAATTGACTAAAGTATGCATTCAGACAGCACCACAGAGCATAACATCAGGCAACCGCCCACGTGCATACGACAGTGAATATCTCACATTCCACAGTCAATTTTCATTCCAGTATCTGGCGTTAACAGTTTGTTATCTGAAGATAAAGTACGTCAGTGCCTTATGTCAGCCCGTAGACGTTCCGCTTCCTCATCGCACGTTCACTTTGCTCGCCTGCTTACTGCGGCGAGCGGCTGGAGCATATTTACTGAGGTACGTAAACGTCTCATATCACAGTAATGAAATGATGATTATGTGAACAACTTTGCAGTTTTATTTCTCCTTTGCTCTTTTATTGTTGCTTTGCATTAAATTCCAAGATTTAATAAAATAATGCAAAGTTATGATTAAAGGATGTTCAGATGGGACTGATGGATACGCTTGACCAGTGTATTAACGCTGGTCATGAGATGACAAAGGCCATAGCTGTGGCACAATTTAACGATGACAGCCCGGAAGCGCGGAAAATCACACGTCGGTGGCGTATAGGCGAAGCAGCTGATTTAGTGGGCGTTTCCTCACAGGCTATCAGGGATGCAGAAAAAGCCGGCCGGCTTCCACACCCCGATATGGAAACCCGCGGAAGAGTTGAACAACGTGTGGGCTACACGATTGAACAAATCAATCATATGCGGGATGTATTCGGGACCCGCCTGCGACGTTCTGAAGATTCCTTTCCACCTGTGATTGGCGTTGCTGCTCATAAAGGAGGAGTCTACAAAACATCTGTTTCTGTTCATCTTGCGCAGGATCTTGCCCTAAAAGGGCTGCGGGTTCTGCTTGTGGAAGGTAACGATCCCCAGGGGACTGCTTCCATGTACCACGGCTGGGTACCCGATCTTCATATTCATGCTGAAGACACTCTTCTTCCCTTCTATCTTGGGGAGAAAGATGACGCCAGTTATGCAGTTAAACCTACCTGCTGGCCCGGGCTGGATATTATTCCATCCTGCCTTGCACTGCATCGTATCGAAACAGAACTCATGGGGAAATTTGATGAAGGCAAGCTGCCGACCGATCCCCACCTCATGTTGCGTCTGGCGATTGAAACGGTCGCACATGATTACGATGTTGTTGTCATAGACAGTGCACCGAACCTAGGGATTGGCACCATCAATGTAGTCTGCGCTGCTGATGTACTGATTATTCCGACACCGGCTGAATTATTTGATTATACGTCTGCATTGCAGTTCTTCGATATGCTCCGAGATTTGCTGAAAAACGTGGATTTAAAAGGATTTGAGCCTGATGTACGTATTCTCCTGACGAAATACAGTAATAATAATGGTTCTCAGTCCCCCTGGATGGAAGAACAAATCAGGGATGCCTGGGGTGGAATGGTACTGAAGAATGTGGTGCGTGAAACAGATGAAGTGGGTAAAGGCCAGATCCGTATGAGAACGGTCTTTGAACAAGCCATTGATCAGCGTTCTTCTACTGGAGCATGGCGAAATGCCCTCTCCATCTGGGAACCTGTATGTAATGAAATTTTTGATCGACTGATTAAACCTCGCTGGGAGATCAGATAATGAAGCGCGCCCCTGTGATTCCTAAACATACAATGAAAACCACACCGGCAGACACTGTACAGTCTCCGGCACCTGCCGCACCCATGGTGGACTCACTGATTGCACGCGTTGGTGCAATGGCCCGTGGTAATACGATTTCACTTCCTGTGTGCGGTCGCGAGGTCAAATTTACACTGGAGACCCTTCCGGGAAATACCGTTGAAGAAATGTCCCGTGTCTGGTCAGGTAACGAGCGTGACCAAGAACTTTTGACTGAAGACGCCCTCGATGATTTGATCCCCTCTTTTCTTCTGGCAGGTCAACAGACTCCGGCCTTCGGGCGCCGTGTATCAGGTATCATTGAGGTCGCTGACGGGAGTCGTCGTCGGAAAGCGGCGATCCTGACTTCCAGTGAGTATCGTATTCTGGTCGGTGAACTTGATGATGAACAGATGTCAGCCTTATCTCGGCTGGGTAATGATTATCGTCCTACCAGTGCTTTCGAGCGTGGCCAACGCTATGCATACCGTCTTGATACAGAATTTGCGGGCAATATCTCTGCCCTGGCTGATGCGGAGAATATTTCCCGTAAAATTATCTCCCGATGTTTAAACACGGCCCGGCTTCCGAGAACCGTTGTTGCCCTCTTCTCTCACCCGGGAGAACTGTCGGCCCGTGCCGGAGAATCGCTTCTTAAGGCTTTTGCTGGTAAAGAGGAGCTGCTTGAACGACAGGCAATTAAGCTTCATGATCAGAAAAAAGCCGGTGTCATCTTTGAAGCAGATGAATTGATCATGCTGTTGACTTCTGTACTAAAACAATCGACGACAGACCGTAAAAATCTGAATTTACGCCATCAATATGCTCCAGGAGCCTCTGCTCTTTATAAAGGAGATAAAATGATCCTGAACCTCGACAGAAGTAGGTTACCAGTAGAATTTTTTAGAAAAATAGAAGAAGTTTTGAAGGAGCTTGAAGAAAGTAAAACTAGAATTAACTGATTGAATTATTATTTTTGATTTAATGAGTATACCTGAAGGTCTGTTTATAATTAATAAGCTGGCCTTTTTCCTTTATTCTGGTAACGCTTGGTACTTAATGATCTACTCCCCCGTTAATTAATACACACTGATGTTAGTAATGTCTCTATAACCCACATGAGGTTATCCCCATGAAGAGGCGTTCTTTCGACAAACAGATCATTAGTATTTTCCGCGAGGATTGTGCTGGGATTTCTGCCCGCGAGTTCCGCCGTAAGCACACTATTTCCGGTGCCACCTTATATTCCTGGCGCAAGAAGTATGGCGGTATGATGGTGACAGAGGTTAAGCGCCTGAAGAATAGGGGTCAGTTTGGATATCGAAAATTATTGTACGTTAAGGTCGTTTTTTGACCTTCCTACTTTAGCTGGCCGCAGCCGACGAAACTTACCTAAAGCCGGTATCCGGTTGCTTTTCCAGATATAATCGCCTGTAAGATAGATGTGTTCCCAGACCAGCGTGGACAAATGCGATAGCAGTTGCTCGTTGATATTCATCCCTTTACGCTTCAGGGCATCGACCGCTCTTTCCATATAGACGGTATTCCACAGCGAGATAGCTGCCGTCAGCAGCGTCAGCCCGCTGGCGCGGTAGCTCTGATTTTCCGGTTTACGATCCCTGATTTCACCCAGACGGTGCAGGAATACCGCTCGCGCCAGCGCGTTAGGGGCTTCTCCTTTATTCAGTCCCGTCTGGACCCGCCGACGAAGAACCGGATCGCGGAACCAGTCGGGCATAAACAGCGTCCGCTCAATGCGGCCAATTTCTCTCAGCGTCTTTGCCAAGCCATTTTGTTTGGGATAGCTGGCCAGTTTTTCAGCATCAGGGATGCCGTCACGGTTCCCTGCTTTATCGAGGTTGCCAGACACAGCACTTCACGCCAGTGAAGTTCGATCTCTTTCAGATTCAGGCTCGTCGTTGATATCAGTGGCTGAAGCTCCGGGTACTGGTCCGCTTTCCCTTAGATAAACAGCTTCTTGTCGTGGAGATCCCTGATTCGCGGACAGAACGCAAATCCCAGCAGATGCATCATGGCAAAGACATGTTCGGTGAAACCATTCCCGATAACTCAGATCAGCAAACAATAGGCACTGGATCTTAGCTTTTGGGAATAAATTCGCAAAAATGGAGAGCAAATGGCATTTTTTTCGGTTAAGCTATATACATGCTTTAGCGTTTTCTATGGTCAGATTAATTGTTCAGGACCTCTATATAATGGTAAAAAATACCCCGTATCTGCCGCTTGACCCATAATTACCGCTGTGGATTGCAGATATGGATTTTGTAACGCCAGAGCCAATCATGAGCACGTTGCGCTCGGTGGTGTCACAGCCAGTACAAGGTTATAACATGGATTATCCGCAATGGAAAAAGTCCGTTATCCATTGGTATGCACAACAGTATGATACTGACATCAAGCCGCACTGGTTGCATTTTATTCCCGGTGTCATAAAAACTATCGTACTTTCTTTAATGGCGCTTACCCGTCTGGGCGATAATATTTTAACCTGTACACCAATATATGACCCCTATCCTAATCTGGTAAAAACCAGCGGCAGAAATTTGATTCAAACGCGCCTCATTGAAAAAGACGGTCATTACGAATTTGACTGGCATGATTTCAGCGAGAAACTCAAGCGGTGCAAAATATTTCTTTTCCCTTCGCCGCATAATCCGGGCGGTATGGTGTGGTCGCGAGAAACGCTGGAAAAAGTCAGTCACTATTGCAAGCTTGCTGGCGTCATTATTCTGTCTGATGAAGTGCACAGTGATTTAACGCTGCCAGGCAAGCGCCATCTGCCGTTTTTTACTCTCGATGATTGGCATACCAAAAATGGCAGGACGCGTAGAACAAATTACACTATTTGCCCCACACTGTGGGGTAAAATTATCCTATAACGTACTGCGATTAATTATTTTATGGATGGCGTTCATCATATTTGGTGTCTATCAGTTCCGATACAGGAGAAACGTCTCCAAATGGAGAAACAGCGGGGGCCTGCATACGGCCAGGCTGCTGGTTAGACATTGCACCCCCACTATGTGGGCACATACCTATTTAGTCTTAACGTACAATAATTTTCGATATCCAAACTGACTCCGAATAGAACGTCAGGTTCAAGAAGCTGCCTGCCTAAGTCATACTTGATAAGGAGGCACTACAGGTGGCTCTAGGGCAAAAGTACTAACGACAACCACAATCGGGGAGTTTTAAAGGCCTGACAGACGGATCGTCTGCCGTTGCTTTGCCCGGCGACACCCTATCAAAACTGGTTAATGGATTTCGTCATGGATACACCGGCCACCGGCCACCGGTCGCAGAAGCAAGTACCTGATCCGTATAGACGATTTCATACAAATATCGCCGCATTCGGGATTTCAGGCGTCAGATTATACATATTCTGGACACTATTGCACTGCTTCGAGGCTATCCGTCGATGATAAAAACGGACCAGCGGCCGGAGCTCACTTGCCGCATGCTGAAGCAATGGGCTTTCCTGCATAGGTGTTTAAACTCACTGCTCATTACTCACTCTCAATTTTTTAGATGATAAAATAGGATTTGAGGAGCGATTCATTCATCTACTGATTGTATGATTATCGATTATAGGTGTATGTTACTATTTTAAGAATTTATCACATAAATCCTTGTTGCAAAGTCATGAAAGATTATAAATAATATCATTCTTTGGCTGAATGAAGATTGTGATTATATGCTTTATAAATATGCATTATATGCAAAAAATAATAAGATGATACATTTGCTATTATGTTTGGCAATGTTAGCTATGTTTATTGTACATATTTTGGTATTAGTGGAAACTGAAAATGTCATTTTATTGTTGGCGTTAATTATCTACGCTCCAATATATATCTTTTGGTATAGAGTATCAACTATGAAAGGGAGGATGGCAGACTAATAAATTCTAATTTCTAGAACTGTTAAGTAATTGTCAGTGTATTATGACAGATTTTTAATTGTCTGTCATAATAATTCGTATACTTATGTATTTATAATGGAAAGGAAGCTATTATAAATTTACTAATTGCAATGTAACCATTATTTCTTTCAATTGTCTTTGCTTTTTATAAAGTATGTTGACGCATATAAAAGCATAAGTTATATCATGTTTAAATCTAACCATTAGTGTTACACCACTCATTACCCGGTTTAATAAATCTGAACTGGACGTCATGTTCTTTGGTACATTGTAACAGCGAGACCAGCACTGGCCCGTTGTTCATCCGAATTTTCAGCGGGTAGCCGCGGTTTGCCACGATCCTGTCCAGCACCCGGATGACTCGCTGAGCCGGGATATTCAGGTTGATTTCTATCGTCAGTGCTTCATGGTTAAAATCATCCACCACATTGAAGGTCCGGAATCGTCTGTCGCAGAAAAGGGCATCGTGCATACAATCGATGGACCAGCTCTGGTTTAACGCTTGCGGCGTCGCCAGTAGTGCTGGATTACGCACTGGCAGCCGCTGTTTTCCCTTGCGACGAAAATTCAGTTTCAGCAGGCAGTAAATCCGGTGAACACGTTTATGGTTCCAGGTATTGCCCTGCCTGCGCAGCAGCGGAACAACTTCTTGAAACCGTAGCGCGGATAGCGTTCTTCCAGCTCAGTCAGCGCATGGATCACCGGTTCATCACGCCGGATATCGGGATGATAAAATTAGACCGTCCTGCTCAGCGATAACGTCCTGCAGGCCTGGCGTAAACTCATGGCAAATTGCGCCGTCAGATAGCTGACGAGTTCACGCTTTATCGCTGGTTTTAAAGCTTTTTTTCGAAAACGTCTTTCAGCACCCGGTTCTCAAGGCTCAGATCGGCAAACATCTTTTTGAGGCTTCGGTTCTCGTCCTCAAGCTCCTTGTTCTTTTTAATATCAGAAGCCTCCATACCGCCGTATTTAGACTTCCAGTTGTAGTAAGTCGCTTCAGAGATACCGGCCTACCGGCAAACATCCTTAACTGTTCGTCCTGCTTCAACCGACTTAATCACGGCGATGATCTGATGCTCAGTAAAACGGGCTTTACGCATGGCGATCTCCTTTGTTGACGGATTGATTATGCCGGAGGATCTCTAAATATGAATGGCACGATTATGCGGGATACTTACATGTCGGCCGGTGTATAAAATAGATAAACCAGCTCTGGTTCATGGCTTCCAGCCTGGTTAGTGGATAGAGATTACGTATCAGTAGCCGTTATTTGCGCTTACGGTGAAAATGCAGTTTTAGCAGGCTGTAAATCCTGTAAATCCTGTAAATGTGTCTATGATTCAATGCATTACCATATCTATGCCGCAACTGGAACTGCCTCTTAAAACATAGCATTGATGATGTTTTTCTTATTTAGTTAGTGCATAGATCACCGAAAGTATTGCGTTGATAAAACTACACTGTCTTGCCCAGAGATAACGTCCAACAGGCCTCATATAAACTCATGGCAAATTGCATTATCAGATAAAGAACTGGTTTACGCTTTATTGCTTTCCTAAATTTATTTTCCAATAACATTGTAAGTGCTTGGCATTCAGGGTTGAGAACAGAAAAATCTATTCTAGATGTCAGTATTTATTCTTAAAGTTTTATTTTGTTGATATTTTATGATTCTATATTTGCCTTTTAAGTTTTACAGTATGGCTTCAAGCTATCGGATGACGGTACGTCAGATTTCTACAAACTTCAAAATAGTAATGCTCTTGTGGTTCAGTGTGTCGGCTTTTACACATAATAATCTCCTCAGGAAGCCATAATCGATATTTCGGAGGGATTCTAAAAGTGAATGTATCGTTTTACCTGATTACTTACAGATGAATAATGTATTGATGATGATTTTTTAACATAATTCCTGTTACATTTTAAATTTAATTTTACTGCAAAGTTAAATTGACAGGACTTGGAAAGATATCATCAATATCTACAGTTCCGTTATTAACTCTTTACCTTTCTTCTTTTTGTATTACAATAGTCCTGTGATTTTAAAGAGGTATATTTATGAAAATTTATCAGGCACAGCCACAAGATGTAGATAAGATTCTTCCTTTATTTTTAGCATATCGTGACTTTTATAATGTTGAATCAAATAAAGAAGAGGTATTTCTCTATCTTCTAAATAGAGTGAAACTCGGCGAATCGGTGATATTCTTTATAGAAGAAAACAATGAAGTTGTTGGTTTTACACAATTATATCCTCTTTTCTGCTCGCTTGAAATGAAACGCATTTGGTTACTTTATGATCTTTTTGTAAAAAAAGAATACAGAAAAAAGGGTATTGCGAAGGCACTTATTCAACGAGCTGAAAAGCTTGGTGAGGAGTCAAATTCAGCATTTATTATGCTTAGTACGGGTATAGATAACTTTAAAGCTCAATCTCTTTATGAACAAAATGGTTTTGTTAGAGATAATGATTTTTATGTTTACAATAAATGTATTCTTTAAAGTTGTAATTAATTAGTTTTATAACTAGCCCGATATAGCGGTTATTTTCCCTGAAGTTATCCCATAAAATACAGGTGAAGTATATTAATTAATGCTATTGATGATATTTACTTTATTGATTCTAGATTTTTAAGAAACCATTAAAGTTATCTCGATCGGGCTTTTTTATGAAAAAATCGCAAGAGGGTTATCTATAGTTTATTTTTTAAAAATAAGTCAAGATATAAACTCTAATCCGATATAAAAGTACCAAACCAAACCAAACCAAAGCAAACCAAAATGCTCTTGAATACATTGCCAGCTAGATAGTTGGCTTTTTTTATACTTTTTTTTTAGAAAATGTGATTATCCTTAAATTAGGAATTTTTCTATGATTTAACTATAGACTTAATTAATAAAATTGTTATGATCAATTTTCCAGTAAAAGTGTAAAGGTTTACCCTTCTCCCTCTTCTTAAACAAAGTATACGCTATATAACAGTAGTGTAGCATGCAGAGATGAGATGAGATGAGATGAGATGAGATCAATCGAAGCCTCTAAAGAGAGGTTTTCATTTCTTATTATATGGAATGTAAAAATAATGTTTAAAAGCAAATTTATTATTATTATTATGAGCTTAGTTACAAGCTCCGTAGCTGAAGCTGGTTACTTATCCGAAAGAGGATGTGCGACAAAAAAAGCAAATCTGGAGAGAGAGCTTGAATATGCTCATGTTTATGGGAATATAAATAGAATTAGAGGAATTGAAAGAGCTTTATCCAAAATTGATGCATATTGCACTCCTTCTGTAAAAAGTAAAGATTACAATACTTTAATTAAGAGAAAAGAAAGAGATATCTTAAAATTAGAGAGTGAGATTTTTGAATATAAGGATTACTATGATGCAGATAAATTGTATAAAAAACAGCGAAAACTTAAAGAAGCACAGAGTGAACTTTCAGAGCTAAGAAAATTATTTGAAAATTAATTATCTTATTCTATAGATTTAGTACATTATATATTCACCTATAGAGATCAATATAGGTGAATGAATTATACTATTAATAATTCATTATATAGCCATATCCATAAAGAAGAATTAGAATTGTAATTACCATGGAGTAGATAGTCGATTTTTTCATTCCCAGGCAATAAAACGTAGTTGTTACTCCAATAAAAAGAATAAAAAATGCTGGCCAAAGTTCTGTAATAAAAATTATCTTACTTAATGTTTCATTGATTATCATGATGAATCCCCTTTTTATTAGAGTAACACACTTCATATCTTATTAAGTCAAAACATTAATTGTATACTCCACTTGTTTTTATTAGAATGATAGTTTAACTATTTTGTTTTTATAAGTTATAGCTTAAATTTAGTTCCTTCAATTTAAAAACATATACAATTCAGATAAATGTTGCCAGATGTTAGGAAATAGTTTTTTAATTTATATTGTAATGTGAAAAGTAAAATGCACCTTATCATTAATTCATACAATAAATACTTATAGTATGTTGTTTTTTATCACTTCTATGTGAACTTGATTACATTTTTAGCTTATTATAATAAGCTTATTTTTCTATTGTTAATGTTTTCCTTTATGCTTAGCATTAAACGTTATCTAGTTAGTTTTATTATCATGAGTATATTTAGCCTTCTTCATTAGTCCTCGCGGGAAAATATGTAGTTATTAAATAACAAAAATTTTTATAAAATGTGTAAGATATTATAGTATTACCGAAAACCAGATAATTCTACTTTTAATAATATTAAACAATTAATCAATAATCTATTGTAAATTTTAAATATAAGATATTATATTTTCAGAACTTTCATATAACCTTTCTCTTTACAAGGTTTACTGGTGGGGGTATTATAATGGTACTGCTTAAGGACAATAGGTGCTATTTTACCATTTGATACTAAATCAGTACTATATTGATATCACCTTATTCAGAAGTGTGGATAACAACTATAATGCGGGTTTGATACGGTTGCCACTGTTTTATTGATCTGTTGAATTATCACTGCCATGCATATACCCTTATCTTTGCATGTCGCCTTCTGAAATAAGTTACTCCGTCAACATATAATATTGACGGTAGGAAATAAGTATGTTTTTTCCTAGATGTGTTGATTATATTTCATCATATGTGTCTTTACCCGCAAGTATTTTATAATTTGCGGGTTTTTTTGATCATTAAATGTAATAAAGGAATAATACAGATAATCAAGGATGTTGAGCTTATGCCAGTGTGATGAATTTCTTTAATGCTTCTCAGTATAACTTTAGATATATCTATATGAATTTTATTTACTTATTGTGGTTGGTCATTCTGAGGATACAAATTGTCAGATTTTTTCAAAGTTCCTAATAGGTATAACACCACCAAATAAGTCTGCTATATCTGGCTACGATAGGTTTCATAACAGTAATATTCTGATGTTCAGTTAATCAGGATTAATGGTTAAGCAATCTCATTGAAGGCATATTTAATTTTCCTAAAGACCTTCTTAGATGAATATTTTTTACAGTGATACTTACCCTACATTTTCTATTCAAGAATATGGGAATAATAAAATTTATAAAGGCATTCACCAAACAATTCAAATAATTCTATTCCTGCGCCTAATTTCTGATAGTGAGCCCTGGCTATAGTATGCAGTCAGAAATATTGAAACTCTGTTTTTACTCTTTTTGCTTACCCCAGCGAGTCACTATTTTATAGCCTATCACTATAAGTGGAGCATCATATTAGCCAGCAGGAACATATAAGTATCATCTTCTTCGTGCAGTGCAGGTTATCATATATTAAGCATAATGCCACCCTCTTCTACTCGCAGAGTTTGATATCATGCGGAAAATATGGGGCCGGCAGATATTTCTCTTTCTCTCTTTTGGATTCGATATTGCCCCCGTAACTTTTCACCATTTTATACTGATAGAAGCTAATATTTAGCCCACAGAACTAACTTCTGTCATCTGGTGCGTTATCCTGTTGTCTTCCAAATTAGCGCATTCAGATTTTTGTTCAGCGTATCAAGTTTTGGCTTGTTTATTTTACTATTATATCCTTTATTTTTATATATAGTGGTGTTTAGTTCCCCCTGCTCTTATCTAGACGCTACGGCCCCTTGTTGCCACATTAAACCCTGATACTTTGTAATTTATGGTGACTGGCATACTTAATACCCTTAACTGCGGCAGAGAAGCATAGAAGCTATTTTCCTAGCCATTCTTACGTTAATAAATGATAAAAATGACATGCAACCCGTTGACTTTAAACTGCTTTCTCTTGGTGTGGAGTATGATACCAGCTCAACCTAAATATGCTCTTTCAAGAGCACTTTCTGCTCGTGCTGATTATTAGCATTATTAATGCTTTTCGAGTTAAAAAGAACTTGCTTGAACAATAGTCAGCTAAACTCTACGATAAAAAAACAGCTAACAAAACTCAAGTTTCTGCCATCAGTATTCTCTAGGAGATTGACTATTTATAAGGGAAGAGTCAAAGTGTTCCTGCATTGTCGATTATCTATGATAATGTATAGGAAGGAGTGATGTTATTCTATAAGTATCGATATTTTGATAATCTTAATATTTTTATTTGATAAAGAGAAACATTTTCTTTTCTTAAATTATAATCGCTCAGAGCTGGTCTCGACCTGCTCTTTCTGCTCTCAAATACCAATAGTTTACTTTAGTGATGATATTTGCATCTACCTTCCTTTTTGTCGTTGTGGAAAGTACCTGTACGTATATTTCTATTAATCTATTAGTACTGACCGGGAACAGGGTTCCATCTATCCCTATATTATTTTAGTACTTGCTGGGACCATGGTCCCACCTGTCTGTATATGAACTATGTACAGACCGGGACCGTGGTCCCATCGTTCTCTGTGTGATTTTAGTACTGACTGGGACCATGGTCCCACCTGTCTGTATATGAACTATTTACTGATCGGGACCGTGGTCCCATCGTTCTCTGTGTGATTTTAGTACTGACTGGGACCATGGTCCCACCTGTCTGTATATAAACTATGTACAGACCGGGACCGTGGTCCCATCGTTCTCTGTGTGATTTTAGTACTGACTGGGACCATGGTCCCACCTGTCTGTATATAAACTATGTACAGACCGGGACCGTGGTCCCATCGTTCTCTGTGTGATTTTAGTACTGACTGGGACCATGGTCCCACCTGTCTGTATATGAACTATTTACTGATCGGGACCGTGGTCCCATCGTTCTCTGTGTGATTTTAGTACTGACTGGGACCATGGTCCCATCTGTCTGTATATGATTTACGACCGTGCTCTCATCGTTCTCTGTGTGATTCACTTACTGTCAGAACTATTGACCTGCTCCCTATTGATTAATACACCGCGATGTTAGTAATGTCTTCATAAGCCACATGAGGACATCCCCATAAAGAAGCGTTTTTCCGACGAACAGATCGTCAGTATCCTCCGCGAAGCTGAAACAGGGTTTCTGCCCGTGAACTCTGCCGCAAGTACGCCATTTCCGACGCCACCTATTATACCTGGCGTAAGAAGTAAGGCGGTATGGAGGTGCTCGAGGTTAAGCGCCTGAAGTCGCTTGAGGAAGAGAACGCCAGACTCAAGAAGCTGCTTGCCGAAGCCATGCTGGATAAGGAGGCACTTCAGGTGGCCCTGGGGCGAAAGTACTGACGACAGACCAGAAGCGGGAAGCCGTGGTATTGATGTGTGATGCGACAGGTCTGTCGCAACGACGTGACTGCATGCTTATAGGCTTGTCCCTGTCGACCTGTCGCTATGAGGCTCAGCGACCGGCGGCTGATGCGCATTTATCAGGGAGCATCACTGAGCCGGCGCTGGAGCGCAGGCGTTTTGGTTACCGCCGCATCTGGCAGTTAATGCGCCGTGAGGGCCTTCATGTAAATCACAAGCGCGTGTACCTCCTTTATCATCTTGGAGGGCTGGGCGTAAAACGCAGACGGCGTCGTAAAGGGCTGGCAACAGAACGTCTGCCTCTGCTCCGCCCGGCGGTGCCCAACCTGACCTGGTCGATGGATTTTGTCATGGACTCGCTCGCCACCGGTCGCGGGATCAAGTGCCTGACCTGTGTGGACGACTTCACGAAGGAGTGCCTGAAAATTACCATCGCATTCGGGATTTCAGGTGTTCAGGTCACGCGCATTCTGGACAGCATTGCTCTGTTTCGAGGCTATCTGGCAACAATAAGAACTGACCAGGGGCCGGAGTTCACCTGCCGAGTACTGGATCAATGGGCTTTTGAGCATGGTGTTGAGCTGCGCTTAATCCAGCCGGGCAAGCCAACGCAGAACGGATTTATTGAGAGCTTTAACGGGCGATTTCGCGATGAATGTCTGAATGAGCACTGGTTTAGTTGTATCGTTCACGCAAGGAAAGTCATTAATAACTGGCGGCAGGATTATAACGAATGTCGTCCACATTCAGCACTGAATTATCAGATGCCATCAGAGTCTGCAGTACTGTGGCGGAATGGAAAACGTGAAGGTATACAAACCAACATTACTAACTGATGGTTGTATCTAATACTGAGGGCATGTCACCAGTAGTAATTTAATTGATGATGTTATCGTGTTTATAGCAAATCTACAGTCATTGTAAGCATCCTAGTAAAACGGCCATTCACTTTTAGAGATCTTCCGACATAATCAATCTGCCAACAAAGGAGATCGCCATGCTTAAGATCTGATTCACTGAACACCAGATCATCGCCGTATTGAAGTCCGTCGAAGCCGGACGTACCGTCAAGGATGTGTGCCGTGAGGCCGCTATTTCGGAAGCTAGTTATTACAACTGGAAGGCAAAATATGGCGTGATGGAAGCGGCCGATATTAAAAAAATCAAAGGCCTCGAGGATGAGAATCAACGTCTGAAACAGATGTTTGCTGATCTCAACCTTGAGTACCGGGCGCTTAAAGACGGTTTCGAAAAAAAGCTTTAAAACCAGCGATAAAGCGTGAACTCGTCAGCTATCTGACGGCACAATTTGCCATGAGTTTACGCCAGGCCTGCAGGACGTTATCGCTGAGCAGGACGGCCTATTTTTACCAGCCCGATACCCGACGTGATGAACCGGTGATCTGTGCGCTGGCTGAACTGGCAGAACGCTATCCGCGCTACAGTTTTAAGAAGTTGTTCCAGCTGCTGCGCAGGCAGGGCAATACCTGGAACCATAAACGTGTTCACCGGATTTACTGCCTGCTGAAACTAAATTTTTGTCGTAATGAAAAACTGCGGCTGCCAGTGCGTAATCCAGCGCCACTGGCAGCCGCGAGCGTTAAACCAGAGCTGGTCCATCGATTGTATGCACGATGCCCTTTTCTGCGGCAGACGATTCCGGACCTTCAATATGGTGGATGATTTTAACCGTGAAGCACTGGCGATAGAAATCGACTTGAATATCCCGGCTCAGCGAGTCATCCGGGTGCTGGACAGGATCGTGGCAAACCGAGGCTACCCGCTGAAAATGCGGATGGACAACGCGTCAGAGCTGGTCTCACTGTCGCTGGCACAATAGGCCGAAGAACATGGTGTGCAGCTCGAATTTATCAAGCCGGGGAAACCTACACAAAATGCTTTTATCGAACGGTTCAACCGGACATACCGGACAGAAATCCTGGATTTTTACCTGTTCAGAACACTGAATGAAGTACGGGAAATTACAGAGCGCTGGCTGATGGAATATAACAACGAGCGGCCTCATGAATCCCTGAACAACCTGACGCCGGAAGAGTAACGGCTGATGGCTGAAAAAACGGGACTCTCAAAAAGTGCGTGGAACTAAAAAAGGTGTGCTTACAATATAGCATAGAGATGTTGAATGTGTGAAAAGTCAATCAAGAAAGGATATTGCAGGAATAAAAAGCCCCTTCCTCAAATTAGACGCCATAAGCAAGGAAGGGGGGGTATAGAGCCTGCACTCTAGTTTCAAAGGAACTCAGGAAGTAGGCCTATCATAGACAGATAAGACTATGAGCAAAATTATAGTAAAAAGGCCCCCGATGGTGGGGGCAACAATCGATCTTCGTTTATTGTACTTTTTACTATTTCTAATGCTGGAAAAAATATAACACCATACTAAGAGAAAGGGTAATAAAAACTCTCGAAAAAGCGACTTTTAGGAATTTGTCAGGGTATGGAAAGTAGTAACTGAGTAAAAAAAATGCCCCAGCTGTGCTTTGGAGGGGCGAAGCGACACTACACATTTTTAATGTAAGTAACTTATGGACTACCATACTAAAAATAGTGTGGTCGACGGAGTATAACAAATCCTTGAGCTATTACCTAGTGACTATATTGGGGAGCTATAGGGGAGTGGGGTGAATCGCCACGGGTTTAACAGACACCTCAGAGTCATTTAAGATGACTTAAAGAGAGGTGCCCATGAGCGGTAAGCGTTATCCTGAAGAGTTTAAAATTGAATCAGTCAAAAGGTTTTATTGATCTTCATCATTCTATTTTCAGTGTTGCAACATATCTCGATATTGTAAGTATCCAAGCAAAACGACTCATTCTTTTTTAGAAATCTTCCGGTATTGGCTCTAACCCAAATTTAGTGTAGTGCTAAATCAGAGCTCTTCATCTTTCCGGAGGCTTAGGATGAATTCAGCCTGAATCATGTCATTTAATGATGAATACGTTCTCTTATGGTTATATTCCCTGCGCCAATTGTCGAGTTTATCCTGCGTCTCTTCCAGAGAGAAGTACTAGTGAATGTTCAGTCATTCATCCCACTGGCTGCCGTTAAATGATTCAATTTACAGATTATCCGTTGGTTTTCCGGAGCGGGAGAAGTCTAGTGTGACACCGTTATCATACACCCATTTATCTGGAATTTTCGAAATAAACTCTCTGCCGTTATCTGTCTGCATATGCACCGGCAGGCGCTTGCCCAGCGTCCGTAACTCTTCCATTACATTAACCACATTCTTACCTTTCTTTTTATATCACCTTCGCTTTTGGGATGTCCTCCCATCGCGTAGTGTAAGGGGGGAGAAAGTATCTCCCGTTTCATTTGCCATTTAGAGGGTACTTTCCTTCCCGCAAATCACTCTTTTCCCAGCCCTGTATAGTTGATATAGCCCACAACTTTCATCAGCTAATGCAGTTGCTTCGAGGGGGAATATCATCGAACAAGTCAAGCGGCTAAACACCCGTATACGTGAAATTGTTGAGCATGCGGCCCGCTTTAGCATATCGGTGACTATTCACCCATATCCGAGCCAGTGCTTCCACCACTGCGGATATGATATCCTTGGTACCCTGTGTGGGAGTTATCAGCTTCTCACTGGACATATTCTCGTAATGCGGTTCATTCACAGCAAACGGCGATGTATTCACAAATACAGAAGTTTACCTGCAGAATTGCCACTCTCCGGGCAAATTGTCAGCTGCAAGTTCAGAGTACTGACATACTGCCAACCGCATCACGTCATACATCGTTACATGTTCCCCAATGGATCGCTTATAGATAACCTGCTGTTTTGGCGGAGGCGCTTCTTCCAGCGAAATACAGCTTTCTCTCCTGAAATCCTGAACGATTTACTCCAGTACGACGTTAAAATTTTTTCTGATAAATACAGGGTTCGTGAGCGTCAGCTGTAGCGCAGTGGTGATACCCATTGTGTCCATTTTCCTGGGCATCCTGTGACCTACTCCCTAGATTTCATCAACCAGATGCAGTAACAGCAGCCTCTCCGTTCACTTCGGGTTATGTGATATCAGGGCAAGTACTCCACTGGACTATGGCCACTCTTTTAAGGTCTATTGTGTGCTTTTAGCCAAGCTCTGAAATCACATTACTTGCAGCGCTATTTTTACGGGACTCTACTGACCAGAAAGCGGGGCGGTTATACCGCCCCGAAAAAAAGATTTCAATTGGATGTCGCACGGCCGCTCCACTGCTCCGCTTTTATGGCTCTCCCTCCACGTTGTTCCGGCTTCGCGGTGAGTAACGCCCCGTGCGGCCTGCGGCTTACGCCGTGCCTCTACTATAGCCGGGCTGCGGCTGATGCAAGGGAAGCGTAAACGCCGTCACCTTCACCCGGTCGCAGTTTATTTCCAAGGCATAATCCGCCGTCTTCCCGTTGTTTTCCGGCTCAAATTTTGCCGTCAAACCGTCCAGCCTGCTCCTGCTTTTTTACTGCGCTGCGGCTTCGGTGACGCCCTTGCATCCTCCGCTGTTCGCCCGGCTGTCGTGTCGGCACGGCGTAAGCCGGAACGCAGACGACATCGACCACAGAGGATTTTTTATGATTACTACGACCACCACACCGGCTGTTTACGTGGGCACGTATCATAAATACAACTGCGGCAGCATTTTCGGCAAATGGTTTGATCTGACAGAGTTTGATGGCTGGGAGGATTTTTACGAGGCTTGTCAGGCGCTGCATGCCGATGAATGGGATGCCGAGTTTATGTTCCAGGACTGGGAAGGCATCCCGTCGCAGTTCGTCTCTGAATGCTTCATTGACTGGGATTTTATCGCCACTTACAAACGCGCCGAAGAAGAGGGCAGGGAAGCCGCTTTTATCACCTGGGCGGAGTATACCGGCGAATGTGACTATGACGCGTTTGATGATGCGTACCGCGGCGAGGCGGAAAGCGAGGAAGACTATGCGCGGGAGATGGTGGAGGACAACGGCCTGTTAAATGAGGTGCCGGAGCCGTTGCGCAGCTATTTCGATTTTGAAGCCTGGGCGCGTGACCTGTTCAGCAGCGGCTATGTGTTCCATAACGGCTATGTCTTCAGCAACTGATTAATGCCTGCCGCCGTGATGCTGGTCAGCGGGAACTGACCACCGCGCAGGTGATGGATGAAATCTGCGAATACATGACTTGTCAGTGTGCCGTGTACATCGGCGGTCATTTCATCTTACAGGGTGGAAAAGGCCAGTAAGTATAATGGCAGGCGTCCGGGCCAGAGGGCGCCTGTCAGCCCGCGGGCAAAACCCTGGCAGGCGACGCCTGCCGGCGGAGTACGCCGTGCCTCCGGCGCCGCATTTCTCCGCCTTTGTCTTATGCCGCAGTCCCGGCTGGTTCTGAATAGCATTGTGCTGCAGCTGGGTGTGGGTTTTCCCGTTCTGGTTACCATACTGTTGCTGTTGGCAATAGTGGTCATATCGATGCCGTATTGGCTGATATTGCTGTCCTGTCGGTTTTTCTTCCCGTTGTGTCTACTTCCGGGCGACTTCCCTGACGGGAACCGGCGCTGTCGTAAACGGAGCCGGCAAGCCGTCTCCGCCCTGCCGGGCTTCCATCGCACTGTCGCAACATCAACATCACGCTTGCGGCATCCGTAAACGGATGCGCCGCTCCCACCGGTCCGGCGGTAATGCTGCCGGGCCTCTGAGGGGCAACGCCGTTTCGCGCCCACGCGTTCCGTCGTTGCGGCGTGTTCCTGCTCATTCCTTACCTGGTTTTTCCCCCTTTGAGTCCTTTCGCCGGGGCTGAGACAAGCACAGTCGCTGTCAGCTGTCCAGGGTAAATGGCACGCGGTAAACCGCGCCCCGGACATCCGCCATCGCCCGCGCTGGTTTACGCCCTTGCGGCGAACGGCTCTCAAACGGGTGAAGGTAATAACCATCGGAGACGTTCAGCAGATCCCCGCAAAACGTCAAAACCGCGGCCCCGGCAACTCAACGGGTGAAGGTTTTTTAAAAGCAATACAGGTTCAGAAGGAGGAACAAGATGAGCGAAGCGCTGGCGGTATTACCCGACGACACCTTTACCCGCGAACAGGCTGAGGCCGTTGCGGCACAGTACACCAACGTGGCGATAGAGGACGATCAGGGGGCGCATTTTCGTCTGGTTGTCCGTAAGGACGGTGAAATGGTCTGGCGCACGTGGAACTTCGAGCCGGGTGGCACGTACTGGCTAAACCGTTATATCGCGGACTACGGCATTCGCAAAACACAGTAAGCAGTGGAAGTGCCGGACGGGAACGCGTCCGGCAGACACAATTTTAACCACGGAGATTGAAATCATGACAGTAACGAAGACTACAGCAAAAACAGCAGTTAAAGCCAGCACTAAAAAAATCACGAAAGCGCAGGAAGAAGCCCTGAAAGCCGCCATTGAGGCCGCTGTCATTGAATATATTCCGCTGTCCACGCTCGTTAAATCCCCGCTGAACGTGCGCACCATCCCGTATTCCGTGGACAGCGTGCGCGGTCTGGCCGACTCAATCGAGGCACTCGGACTGCTGCAGAATCTGGTTGTCCACACCCTCGCAGACGGACAATTCGGCGTCGCCGCAGGTGGCCGCCGACTGACTGCCCTGAATCTGCTGGCGCAGGAAGAGCGTCTCGCTGCTGACCATACCGTTATGGTGAAACGTGTTTCCGACGACATTGCCGCCCTTGCCTCCGTCGCTGAGAACGAGCAGCGGGCCGCCATGCATCCCGCCGAGCAGATTGCCGGGTTCCGTACGCTGGCAGAGCAGGGCAAAACCCCCGCGCAGATTGGCGATGCGCTCGGCTTCGGCTCCCGTCACGTGCAGCGCATGCTGAAACTGGCAAATCTCGCCCCGTCCCTGATGGAGAAGCTCGCGCAGGACGAACTGACCGTTGAACAGTGTCAGGCGTTATGTCTCGAGGACGATCCTGCCCGTCAGGTGGAGGTATTCGAAAGCGTGAAGGCCAGCTGGCCTAACGCGCCCGCACACCTGATTAAACGCGCCATTACCGAAACGGAGATGCGCACCGATAACGCAAAATTCTTGTTTATCGGGCGCGAAACCTACGAGGCGGCGGGAGGTTATGTCCGTGAAGATCTGTTCAGCCAGGACGACGGTGATGGTACGGCTGACAGTGTGCTGGTTGAGCGGCTGGTACAGGAGAAGCTGGAGCGTATCGCCCTGGACATTCAGCAGCGCGAAGGCTGGACATGGAGTCGCGGACGCGCAGCCCGCATCTGGTACCACGGCGAAGTCGGTAAAGAGTTCGTTCAGCCTGTTGAACCGGAACCCGTGTACACCCCTGAGCAGAAGCAGCGTCTTGATGCGCTGCGGAAACAGTACGACACATACGACAGTGTTTGCGACGAATCGAATGTTATCGAAGCGGACATCCTCGCCATTCAGGAGGCGGCAGCAGTCAGTGCGTGGACTGACGACATGAAATCTGGCGCGGGGGTAATGGTCAGCCTGTACGAAGGGCAGGTGTACGTGCAGCGCGGTGTGCGCCTGAAAGCAGATATGCCGGAAGAAACCGAATCCGGCAGCGTAACCGTGCCGTTCACCTCACGCCAGCCCGACGCCGCAGAGGGGATCAGCGTCCCGCTGCTCACGAAAATGACCTCCGAGCGTACGCTGGCAGTCCAGGCGGCACTGATGCAACAGCCAGAAAAGGCGGTGGCGCTGATGGTCTGGCGCATGTGTACCTGTGTTTTTGCCGGATGTGTCACCACGCCGCATCCGTTCCGTATCAGCCTGACCGTATCTCACAGCAGTCTGACGGAGAACGCCCCGTCCGGCAAAGACGGAGCCGCCTTTGGCATCCTGATGGCTGAAAAAACGCGGCTGAAAGCCCTGCTGCCGGAAGGATGGGAGAAGGACTTCACCACGTTCTTCACTCTGAGCGGGGAGATGCTGATGTCGCTGATGGCTTTCTGCACAGCCTGTTCCGTTGACGGGGTACAGACCCGCGATATGGGACACACTTCACGCAGCACCCTCGATACGGTCGAGGCGGCAATCGGATTTCACCTGCGCGACTGGTGGCAGCCGACGAAGGACAACTACTTCGGCAGCCTGAAACACCCGCAGATTGTCGCCTCCCTGAAAGAGGCTGGTCTGACAGGCGCGGCGAGTGATGCGGAGAAGATGAAAAAAGGCGATGCCGCAGGGCATGCGGAGCATTTCATGCAGCACACCCGCTGGGTTCCGGCCTGGCTGAAAGGGCCTGAGTCCGCGGCTGAGCCCACAGCAGACGCAGACGCCTCAGATACCGACAACACTCACGGTAACGACGACAACAACACCCCGGCACACGCCGCCTGATAACGGAATGCCGCCCTGCGGGGCGGCAGTAAGGAGATACCCATGCACACGATTCTGACCCCCGATGTACTGAAAACCCTGTGCCCTGATGAGATGGAGGACTGGCGCGACAGCGGTGAGGACTACCGCCGCGAACTGACCCATGCCGTCATGCGTGACCTGTCCTGCCCTGACAACTGGGATATGAACGGCGAATACCGCAGCGAGTTTGGCGGTTTCTTCCCTGTGCAGATACGTTTCACACCCTCACACGGCAACTTCCATCTGGCGGTGTGCAGTCCCGGTACCATCAGTCCGGTGTGGATGGTGGTGTTTGTTCCCGCCAGCGGTCGCCCGTTCTCCGTCATTCGTGCCCTGAGTGGCTACCAGCCGGAACTGGTCAGCCACACCGTCAGCCTGACGGCGCGGCTCGATGCGGACGGCTACAGCCAGGCCAGCATCATCAGCATTCTGGCAGCGGAGGGCGCAGCATGATCCCCTCACATCTCTCTCTGGTGCCCTTCAGTCCTGAGCGACGCGCCGCGATGGAGGCCATCGCTGAGGTAGAACGGCGGCGGTCGCGCGGCGCGGTGTCCACGATGTATCCGTATGCCAGCGCCTTTTTCCGGCGGCTCACGGGCAGCACGCGCATCTCACTCAGGGAAATACATCATTTTGCGCCGGTGCTGACGGCGCGGGAGTTGCGGGGTAGCAGGGACAACTGGCTCAGAGCCATCGATGCGCTGATTGAAAGCCGCGGGACGTGTTGCTGGCTGCCGCTTCCTGTCAGTGCGGGCCAGCACCTCTTTCCTGAGGTGGCCTTTCAGCAGACTGAGCGTGTTCGCTGTCAGGACGCCCTGCGGGATGAAAAATACACCCGCCAGCGCCATAAAGAACAGTGCCTGCGTGAGCGGGCGTACCAGGCGCTGGCGGGGCAGGCGGAGACTGAGCTGGCATTCCATACCCCCGAAACGGTCAGCTGCTGGGGCGCACGCTGGTCGGGGAGTAAACTGCGTCAGTACGACCTGGAGGAGATGTTCTGGCGCTGGAGTGAGCGTTTCCCCTCGCTGGAACCAATGGAACGCTGGATGATGGAGAACCAGCCTTTCTGGAGTGTGATGGCTGAAACGAAAGCGCTGGCGCGGGAAAGCCCGGACGCCGTCAGGCAACTGGAGCGCTGGATGGTACCCAATAAGCTGACAATGCAGGGACGGGTATGAAGTGGCGTTACTCACTGCGCTGGAAACGTCCTGGTCCCTGTCCCGGTGAACCTGAGCTGGCGTCAGAAGTGGTGGAGGCCGGGATGCCCGCGCCTGAATCGGTGATATCACTGTGGGTGGCGGGTGCCGGATATGCGGTCTGCGTGGATTTTCTGTATGACAGACCGGTCAGGCGCTGGAGTGATGAGCGCAAGGCGGCCACCCGTCGCCGGAATCTGGCGCGTCGGGTTAACCGAATAGCACCGCTGTTTGCTGATGAACTTATCGGGCGGAACTGGCGGCGCGACCGGATTATTATCGGGGAAAGTCACCCTGCTGAACCTGTTATAGTAACCTGTCCGGCATGGGGCCGGCAGGGTTAATTAAAGGAATATGTACTGATGAGATACTGGATATTGACAGCTCTGTTAAGTGGTCTGTTAACGCTGATAATACATATTGATGCTCCGGAGATGGTCGGAAGCACGGCGAATTACGCCGGGGTGGCTATCTGTGCCCTGATTGCGCTGGTTATCACCTGGCGCGATCCGCCTGGTATGCTGGACAACGTGCTCTTGTTTCTCCTTAAGTGGGGAATTGTGGCTTCAGGTCTGGCGTTTTCTGTCTGGGGTATCGGATACAAGCTGGAATTCTGGGGAGAACATAACCCCGATGAAATTTTCAGCAGCTCGTTCGACACCATCTTGCCGAATCTGGCGGTGCTGTGCGGTGCTTTGATTCTGGTCAGTGGCTGGGTGTTCTGGAGGCGAAGGTAACAAAGAATACGCCACCGTGAGGGCAGGAAAGTAACAAGAGCGGTTATGCCTGCGGTATAGCTGCTCTTGTTTATGCCCCTTACGCTTTGTAATACCCTGCTGTGAATCTCCCCGGAAGAACTGACGCTGCGAATTATGGTGGCAGTTGTCTGTATCATCTTTTCAAATCTGCCTGTTGTCGGGCGGGATCACTGGCCATGACTGCGGGCGACTTCCCTGACGGGAACCGGGGCTGTCGTAAACGGAGTCGGTAAACCGTCTCCGCCCTGACGGGCTTCCATCCCACTGTCGCAACGTCAACACCGGCTCGCAGTGACCGTTCCGGTCACGCCGCTTTCACCATGCCGGCGATAAAGCCGCCGGCACTCAGGTGACGCCACGTCGTTCCGCCGTGTCGGGTGTGTTCATCCTCTCCCCGTACCTCTGGCGAGCCCTCTCCCGTTAAGTCCCCGGGCGGAGGGCTGGTCGTAGCACCGTCGTGTCGTCATCCGAAGGGTGAAATGAACTCCGCCAAAACTTTTTGCG
Organism: Klebsiella sp. CN_Kp073; assembly: GCF_040065495.2. Classification (NCBI taxonomy): domain Bacteria; kingdom Pseudomonadati; phylum Pseudomonadota; class Gammaproteobacteria; order Enterobacterales; family Enterobacteriaceae; genus Klebsiella; species Klebsiella sp. CN_Kp073. The sequence goes on along the minus strand of NZ_JBEAIT020000002.1, from coordinate 71,817 downwards.
AAGGACCGCCAAAACTTTTGTCTCCGCCCTTCTCCTGCCGCCCCGCCGTTGCTCCTTTGCCCTTTGCCGCCAGGGAACTCACCGAGAGATGGATTAACCACCAGACAGGAGGAAAAGCAGGATGAACACACAGAACGTCAACGTCAAAACCGCCACCAAAGAATCTTCCGAAAGATGGGGGGCAGACCCAAAAGCGCGTCTGGCCTGTGTCATCGCGGAGCAAAAGTCATACCTGCTGGAGCTGTGTCAGGTCCGGAATCTCCAGCTGAGCCAGAAAGACGAGGCAGAGGAAGTCCTGCGCCTTCTCAGCCTGATGGGTGACAACGTTCACAAGGAAGGCGTGCTGTGCTGGGAACGTTCATATCCGCTGGTGTCGTTTTATGTCATGCAGCCGTGGTTGCAGGCAAAAGATCATGCCATCTGCTTATACGGCGTTATCGGGCGTGAGGCGTGGGACATTGCGCGTAAAGACCTGTGCAACAACATTAATTTTGCTCAGGCCATGCTGAAAATTGAAGAGTGTTAATCAGTGTCACCCACGGCGGCAGGGCATGTCGCCATCAACCAAAAAAGGAGAACACCATGCAATTACATCTGACTGAATCCGATGCCAGCTATGGCTTTCATGCAACCGCTGAGGCCGAGAGATTGTACTGGCAGAGCCGTGAAAGAGCGGCAGTGAAAGCGCCCGCTGAAATCGACGTGCATGCCTTTCATGATGCGCTGGGGGTGATGTATCCGCTCAACTGGTCAACGAGTGAAAGCGGTCACTGGGAGTCGTTCATGATGGCAGAAATGACCTGCGGAGAAGTCACCGAGATTTATGCCCGCTATGGAGCCAGATATTTCTGTCTGCGGGATGTGTGCAACCTGAGCCATGCGCAAATCAAAACGCGCATTAAGGAGGCGTTTAACCTGTTCCATAAATGAAAAAAGCAGGCTTTCGCCTGCTCATTCCACGCCGGATACGCGCCCGCTAAAGCTGTTTCCGGCATTCATCAAAAACTAATAGAGGATGAGTCTATGAATTTCGACCCACAAATCGTCGCACAGGCGAATGCGTTTGTAAATGCCCTGCGCAGTGGTCAGCGCGCCCGTGTTCCGGCACTGAAGCTGGAGTACTGGCAGCAGTTTATGACTACCGTGTACGCTGGCCTCGGCCTCGCGTGATGTGAAATCTGCCGCTCCTTCGGGAGCGGCATTCCAGGAGACATTTTATGTCACAGATGAGTTTTGCCGGTTTTTTTGACCAGGTGAAAGAAGCCGCCCCCTTAACCCCTGCTAAACCGGTATTGCCTGCTGTGAATGCGCGGGCGATACCGCAGCGGATGATGACCATCGGGGAAGCCCGCCGCCAGTTTGTCAGCGTATTCATGGACACCGCCCGTAATTTGCGCCGCTGGGAGGTGTTCAGCGACTTCATCACGCTGGCCGCCAGCGAGCTGGATATGGCGCGGATCAGAACGCCGGAGAACATCGGGCGCAGCCGTGAAATCTGCGCGAAGTACAGCGAAAGCGATATCAGCAAGCTGCACACGCTTTTCTGCCTGATGGTCTGCGCACTGGAGGCGAAATTCCACGACTTCCTCGGCGCGATCTTCATGGAGCTTGAGCTGGGCGACGACCGCAACGGGCAGTATTTCACGCCGTATTACGTCCAGTCTTTGCTGGCGAGGCTGCTGAGGCCGGACGTCGGGGAGACAATACGCCGTGAGGGTTTTGTGACCGTCAGCGATCCGGCAAGTGGTGCGGCGGGGATGATTATTGCATATGCAGAGCAGCTACTGGAGGCGGGTTTCAATCACTCTGAACATATGTTCGGTAGCTGCATTGATATCGATCCGATAGCGGCGGATATGGCATTCATACAACTTTCCCTGCTGGGGATCCCTGCTGAGGTGGTCACGGGCAATACGCTTACAATGCAGCTTAACAGGGTGCGTTATACGCCCGTGTACTACATAAACAACTTTGAAAAACGCCTGGAAGACCAGCGTCGAATCCGTGCCATGCGCGAATTTATCCGCAGCATGAGTCAGGCCGCATAAGCAACCGGAGGGGCAGGGGGCAACCCTGCCTTTTGCGCCGCGAAAACACCACGCCCCTGCGGGGCGAACGGGAAGGGCTGCGCTGACGCGCCGCTCTTCATCGTTCCGCGTGGAGTATTTATTCTTTTTCCCTGCATCAGCGCTGTCCGGTATTTCTTCAGCCTGGTGTTCTGTCTCCTGCTTTTCCCGGTTCTTTTTCTCCGGTGCTGTCTTCGCGGGGTTAAAACATACAGGGCAAACACGATGGCCACACTTCGGCTCCTGACCAGCAAAGCTGGCCAGTCGTCAGCCCGACTCCGCCAGTCAGTTGCTGGCGCACCTGCCGGGCTCCGCCGAACCCGCAAAGCGGTTTCGGGCTCACGCTACGGTCTGATGGCGAACGTCAGGGTCAACAGCAACGCTTGCAGCGACCGGAACGGTCGCGCCGCTTTCACCGTTCCGGCGGATATCGCCGGAACTCTGCGGGCCGGAATAACGATTCGCCGGTGGCGCTCCGCCATTCCGGGTGTGTTCATCCTCACCACTTACTGGTTTCCCGTCATGCGGTAAGCTCCCCGGCGGAGGGCTGGTCGTAGCACCGCCGTGTCGTCATCCAAGGGGTAAATAAACGCCGCCAAAACTTTTTGCGAAGGGCTGCAAAAACTTTTGTCTCCGCCCCTTTCCTTCCTCCGTACGTCGTTGCTCCTTTGCCCTTTGCCGCAAGGGAACTCACCGAATGATGGTCCACAACAAGACAAGAGGAATAACAGGATGAACACACAGAACGTCAACGTCAAAACCGCCACCAGAGAATCTTCCGAACGATGGGCTAAAACACTGCTGGAGAGGCTGGAAACTATGCAGAAAAAAGCCAGTGGGGCGCTGTTTGATTTTCAGCGCAAACCGGATAAGGCGGTATTGTATTCGGCAACCTGCCAGTTGAATACGGAGCTGACGCAGTTGATTACTGGCGTACCTGCTGTTGATATTATTCAGCAACGGGTCGATGAACTGAATGATTTTCTGTCGGTGATGATGCAATTATCCGGGCATACTGCTGTTAATAAGAGTGCCGTCGAACCGGAAAGGCCGGATGTTCGCCAGTGTATTACCCATGCCGGAAAGCGTCTTCGTTTTATTCCGTCATTTTTCTTTACACCCTGCGCCGATAATATGGTGGCGGACTGGTTACACCAGCATTCTGATTATGATGGCGGCTACTGGCATTACTGGGTCATTCCACAGGGGACCGGAGGAAATGTGGCTCCGAACAGCATCAGGTTCACGACAACTGATACCGGGTATATCGCACCGGAAGGCGAGCAATACTACAACATGGTTATTCCCGGTAATTATTTTGAAGCTGAAGTCAGTGCAGATGCGGCGGGTATTATTGCCACGCTGATGATACTGAACAGGTTAGCCTGGAAGGTGTCAGAAATGGGGGCGCAATATGAAAATATCTGTCAGCGCCTTATTGCCAGACAGGATGCACTGAAAGATTATGTCAGCATTATTAAACACCCGGAGGCGAATCTTATCTGGCGTGCGATTGACTGAAAAAGAGTGCGCCACTCCGTTGGCGCATTTGGTTTACATAACAGATATTTCTGCCTGAGACACTATTGTTTAACGCAGCACATAATCATGACCGGTAGAAGTAAGCACGTTCAGATGTTTTATAGTAAGTGGTATTACTCAATGCGCTCCCGCCGGAGGGGTACGATATATCCGCAGAAATCCATACCGTATCCTCCTCATTTATCGCATCCTTTTTGCTTATGGTATCATTCCTGATGGAATTGAAATCGCTTCTGGAAGCAGTGTCATAGTTGTGCTTTTCAGTGAATGAGCTAATGTTACTCAGCAGGTTTTCTGTACGGGAGAGGATAACTTTCCGTCACTGTAAAGAGGCGACTGTCGATTAATGAACGCTCATCAGAAAATTCAGGAACGTAGATGTATCATTCTGCGTCTACAGTACAGCGGGTAAATAATTGTATTGTGCTCAAAATAAAAACGACAGCAGTAATAATAAATTATTTCATCGCTGTTTGCTGCTCTTGTTTTTGCTGACTCCTGCTCGCTTTTATTGCTGAGTAGTAACGGTGGATTCTTTTTGCATACTCATAGCGCCTGGCTGCCTGACGTGGTGTCTTTCTGAATCCGGCATTGTAAGCCCCCACTGCTACCCATGAAACGCCCCACTTATTGAACGCCTGCGCAAGATAATAAGCCCCGGTATAGATATTCATGCATGCATCGGTAAGAAGGTGATTGGGTTTAATTCCGTACCGAGACAGTTCGTTGAAATGTTGTGAATCAATTTGCATAAGCCCCGACCCATAACCCGAGACAGGATTGCGGCCGATTGCGTCAATTTTAAAATGCGACTCCTGCCAGGAAATTGCGCGTAGTAAATCTGGATCAATCCTGTAATCCCTTCCAGCCATGTCAAAACAGTCTGAAGCAGAAGTAATCTCTGAAAATAATAAAAGTGTGATCGCCAGCGCCATTCCCTTCATGATTTTCCCTCCGAGGTCAATTGCCGGAAATACATTAACCCATCCTAGATCCGGACTCAACAAATATGCACTCCTCACCACAAAAATCACCACACACTACGCAAAATTAGAATTTTGCAGATTGCTCTTTAATTTCAGTTGGTTATGGTTAGTTATATTATGCAGTGTTATATATTGTTATATATATGCAAGTCGTCAAAGACTTTTCGGTGAGTTTTGTATGAGTCATATAAAACTCGTCTACAACTCGTCTATTAAAAATCAGTGAGTTAACCAGACTTAAGTCGGGACTTAAGTTGTTTAGTGAGTTGTATTGCAAGTTGCCTTAACTCTAGACTTAAATTTAGAGTTGTTTTAATTAAATGTTCACGATATCGTTGTGGCGAATATTGTTCTTGTCACCATATTAAGAAAGGAGTTTATATGGCTAGGGTACAGGTATATCCCAGTGATGAGGTAGTCGATAAAATCAATGCCATAGTTGAAAAGAGAAGAGCTGAGGGTGCGAAAGAAAAAGATATTAGTTTTTCCAGTGTGGCTACAATGCTCCTTGAACTTGGTCTCCGGGTTTATGAAGCCCAGATGGAACGGAAGGAATCCGGATTTAACCAGACAGAGTTCAATAAAGTATTGCTTGAGAATGTTATTAAGACTCAGTTTACTATTTCGAAAGTACTGGCGATGGATTCTCTTAGCCCACATATAAATGGCGATGATCGTTTTGATTTCAAATCAATGGTTATGAATATACGAGACGATGCCAGAGAGGTTGTGGAAAGATTTTTCCCATCACAGGATGAAGAGGAATAAGATTTTTCCAGCCTCTGGATGAGGACTAATAAACTTTAGTATTTGTGCCTGTCTAAAGTTAATAAAAAAGAATAATGATCTAGGTGCTGGAAGTGACACGGAGAGTCAGGAGTTATAAAATAGAATTAGTGCAGTGATTAAAATTTGTTGAAGCGTTAGCGCCTGGGGTTTGCCCCCCCAGACGCCAACTATCCATAGTGTCCTTTAGTGGAGGCGCCTATGTGTGCGAAGGATCGTAGTCAAAATCAGTTTGCCAGTCAAACTGATTCCATTCATTCTCTATGTGAAATGCTTAATATTTCATCGTCTTTGGCTTTTATTCGTAATTCCCGAGGTGAGTTAATTCACACCAGTCCACTTTTTAACAAAGTTTTCTTAACATGTACGGATGTTGACTCATGGTTTTCCTCCCTACCACTTGAAACTGGTATGGAGTTGGTACAGTCAGAGATTAATGTTTTATCAGAATGTTCTGCTTGCATTGTTAGAGATGTTCGCATCAATAGCTTCGTATGGGATGTTTTTATAGAAAGCTTATTAGTTAATAATGAGTTCTACAGTAAATGGGTCTTTGTCAGAGAAACCCACGATGTTGGATTTATTTCTAATCCATATACTAATATGGGCCATAATGTTGAAAAATATATCTCCCGTATGTCTTCCAGGAAGGATGAAAAATGGAAAATACTCAATTTGTATGCCATAGGTTTAACACACTCAAAAATTTCTGCTATCACAGGCGTATCCGAAAAAACATCAAGAAACGTTGTGAGTGCTTTTAATAAAAAGTTTGCTTTTGATAGCAGAGATAATCTTATACTTTCGCTATTTTATTCTGTAAGTTATCACCGGCTGGCTATAAATGTCATGGATATATTAAAGCTCTGTGTTGCTGATTTGTTAAAGTGACAGGGACATTTCCGGTAGGGGGATGTAAAAATAATTTACTCATATCCCCTGCATTATTTGTTTACTTTATGACCGCGCAATGTAAGGATTAATTACGCCATGTTAACGTGTTTATAGGAGGCAGGATTGTCAAGATTGGTCCGAAACAATTCAAAGCCAGCACCAGGGCTTAATGTTCTTCTTCGTCTGGATGAAGATACAAATCGTCTTTTGATTAAAGCAAAAGACAGGAGTCTGAGAAGTAAAACGTCGGAAGCGTACATGCGCCTTAAAGACCATTTGGAAAGATTTCCAGACTTTTATAATTCTGAAAACGTGGAGGGAAAACAAACACAATAAGTTATTTTTAAATTAATAGGCTAGTTAAAACAGGTTGCGTCAGTTCTTTAAATTCATTCAAATTTTTGGATATAAACATGAATACTGTATTAACTGTGCAGAGTAGCGCTGTAGCTGTTGAAAACAAAAATCCTGTTCTTTCGCGCATCTTTAATAAAAAGAATGTGCTGAAAGCTGCTAAAGGAATTTTGCCGCTTGCCGTTCTGGCAGCTGTATTCCCGGAAGCTGCCATGGCCACCACCACCGGATCGGATTTAATGAAGACCGGTGATGGCACTGTAAAAGCGACTTTTGGTAAAGGTTCCAGTGTCGTGAAATGGGTAATCCTGGCGGAAGTTATTGTCGGCGCCATCATGTACATGATGACCAAAAACGTTAAGTTCCTGGCCGGTTTTGCCATCTTGTCGGTATTCGTTACCGTCGGCATGTCTGTTGCCGGATATTAATTTTCCTGCGGCAGGCTTTCTCCTGTCTGCCGTTCACCGGCAGATGCAATACCTCGTTATTAAAGAAGGATTTTTACATGACTACAGCGTTATCCATTCAGAATGCTGAAATGAGTAAGGGGGTTAAGCCATCTCTGCGTACCCGTCTCTTCAGCAAGACCAGAATGCTGAAAGCGGCAAAAGCCGTTCTCCCTGTTGCAGTTCTAGCGGCAGCTTTCCCTGAAGTGGCGATGGCCACCACCACCGGTACCGATCTGATGAAGACAGGCGACGGTACGGTTAAAGCCACCTTTGGTAAAGGATCGAGTGTCATCAAGTGGGTGATCCTGGCGGAGGTTATCGTTGGTGCCATCATGTACATGATGACCAAAAACGTTAAGTTCCTGGCCGGCTTCGCCATTCTGTCGGTTTTTGTCACCGTCGGAATGTCTGTCGCTGGTTACTAAGAGGGCGTGAATGATGACCGGGGACGAACTCAAAAAGTACCGTTTCCCGGAAACATTGACGAACCAGTCCCGTTGGTTCGGTCTGTATCTCGATGAACTAATCCCGGCCGTAATCTGTCTCGGCTGGGGTTTCTGGACCAGTAAGTTTTTGTTCGGTCTGGTAGCGGCAATTCTGGTTTTCCTGGGCATCAAAAAACTGAAAAAAGGGCGGGGCAGTGCCTGGTTACGCGATTTGATCTACTGGTATCTGCCTACGTCCCTTCTTAAAGGGATTTTCCATGATGTCCCGGACTCCTGTTTCCGGCAGTGGATTAAATAATAGTACGGAGTAACTCACATGGAACACGGCGCACGTCTCAGTACCACCCGTGTCATTGGTCTGGGGTTTATCTGTCTCGGTACCGTCATCGTACTGAGCCTGGCCACCAATGTTATTCAGGGCATCAATAACTACCGCCTGCAGAACGAGCAGAAGGTTGCGGTGACGCCCATGTTATATAACGCCCCATTCGCGGTATCACAGAACCAGTCTGATGCCTCCTATCTGGAACAGATGGGCCTGAGTTTTGTTTCATTGCGCCTGAATGTCACCCCTGAAACCGTGGATGCTCAACACGAACAACTGCTGAAGTATGTGTATCCGGCATCGCAGAACAACCTGAAAATTCAGCTTGCTGAGGATGCAAAACGGATTAAGGACAATAACGTTAATTCCAGTTTTTACTGGACGTTTGTCCGTGCCTACCCGGTAGAAAACCGGGTTGAAATTCGAGGGGAACTGAAGACCTGGATCGGGGATTCCAGGCCTTATTCAGAAATTAAACATTATGTTATTCAGTTTAACCGTTTAGATGGGATCAGCTGGCTGACACGTTTTGGAGAGGTGACTGATGAAAATCGTTAAATCCCTGTGTGTATCCGCCTGCCTGAGCCTTTGTCTGATGACACCGGCAATGTCTGCCACAGTAAGCGGAACGCTTGCACCCACAGTGGTACCACTGACAAATGGTGGTCAGGCAAACATCGCTGTCAGCAACACGGATCCTAATCTGTTTATGGTTCCGGGCGATCGCATCACCGCCATTAACAGTCTGGATGGCGGTCTGACGAACCAGGAGCAAACAGATAGTGGCGGAGCCATCCTGGCAACCGTCAGTAAAAAACCATTCACTTTCATTGTTGAGACAGAACGCGGACTGAATTTCTCAATTCGTGCCGTTCCGCGCGCGGGGGCAGGCCGGACCATTCAGCTGGTCTCCGAGCTGGTTGGTACTCCCGGCCCGGCGAAGTCCTGGGAAGAGTCTTCACCGTATGAAAGCTTCCTGGTATCACTGAATCGTGCCGTTCGTCAGGGTGGAATGCCTGAAGGGTACCAGCCCGTTCCTGTCACGTCCGAAACCTTAACCGTTCCGGCAGGGCTGAGTGCAAAGGCAGAAAAAGTGTGGACAGGGCATCACCTGAAAGTGGTTCGTTATGCCGTGGATAACGTGTCGCTTTCTCCACGTATGGTCAAAGAAAGTGATTTCTGGCAGACAGGTACGCGCGCCATCATGATCAGCGGGACAGCGGGTCCCCTGTTGAGTGGCGGACGCCTGCAGGTCTGGGTCACCACAGCAGAGGGAGATCGCTGATGGCCAACATTAATAAGCTGGTCAAGAAAAAACAGTTTATGTGGCTGGGTGTCATCGCCGTATCTGCTGTCGCCGTTATCGGTGGCGGTATGTATCTCTCTGATCTCGAGGTTGGTTCCGATGATGCCGCCCAGACGCAGAACGAACCTGCGCCGGACATGACGGGGGTAGTGGACAGTCGTTTCGATACCAAAGTTCAGCAACATGCGACAACTGAAATGCAGGCAACAGCAGCTGATCTGACAAAGCGTTTTGATGCACTTCAGAACGAAGTGAACCTGTTGAATAAAGGTCGCGGTGAAGATCAGAAGCGTATTGAGCAACTCACTACGGAAAACCAGGCAATGCAGGACCAGTTAAACAAGCTGGGTGTGAAGCCGACCACGACCAGTGGTGAGCCTGTTCCGAAACCACCGATCCCTGCACCGGGACCGGAGGGTGAGCCGCAACCGGCGAATTTCCCGCCGCAACCTGCAGGTGCTGTCCCACCACCCACGTCATTCTATCCGGGTAACGGGACTACACCGGCGCCACAGGTCAGTTATCAACCTGTACCAGCCCCTAACCAGATCCAACGACATACATTCAGTTATGACAAAGGTAAGAAGGTAAAAACACTGCCGTACATTCCTTCAGGTAGTTTTGCGAAAAGCATTCTGATTGAAGGGGCGGATGCGAATGCCTCTGTCACCGGTAATGAATCTACGGTTCCGATGCAGGTTCGTCTGGTCGGCCGTGTGGAAATGCCTAACAGCAAAACTTATGACCTGACTGGCTGTTTTGTTGGCCTCGAAGCTTATGGTGACGTTTCAAGTGAGCGCGCGATTGTCCGTACCCGAAATATCAGCTGCATCAAAGGTGATAAGACTATCGATCAGCCAATTTCAGGCCACGTTTCCTTTATGGGGAAAAACGGTGTGAAAGGCGAAGTCGTGATGCGTAACGGAAAAATCCTCGGCTGGGCGTGGGGAGCTGGTTTTGTTGATGGTATTGGTCAGGTGCAGTTTACCTATGCCGATGTGCTGGCGCGCACAGTTGGCCAGCTGGAGGCAAAGCCTGGCATCTTTGAACTGGCCAGAACGGGCATTGATGCGGCGATTGAACGGGAGCAGCTTATCCCGCTCGACCGCGAGAAAGGCCTCTTCACCTCAAATATCCACGTCCTTGATGAGCTTTCCGTGAAAGCGCTGAGCCAGGAGGTACAGCGTCAGAACCACGTCTCTGTCACGCCGGATGCGGGGGTGGGGCGCGAAAAATCCTTCAGCGATGCGGTCAGCGTACTGGCGCAGGACCGTCCGGCGATGGGGATTGTGTTCGGTCAGGGCGGCGCGGCAGGCCAGCGGGAACGGGTGGCCGAACTGACGCTGATGGCCCGAGAACAGGGGCGCGACGTGCATATCCTCGCTGCCGATAACCGCTCGCGGGAGTTTCTCGCCGGGGATGCGCGACTGGCCGGAGAAACCGTCACAGGCAAATCCGCCCTGCAGGACGGGACGGCGTTTATCCCGGGCGGGACGCTTATTGTGGACCAGGCGGAGAAGCTGAGCCTGAAGGAGACGATTTCCCTGCTCGATGGCGCCATGCGCCATAACGTGCAGGTCCTGCTGTCCGACAGCGGCAAGCGCAGCGGAACCGGGAGCGCGCTGTCGGTCATGAAGGACAGCGGCGTGAACACCTACCGGTGGAAGGGCGGAAAACAGGCGACGGTAGACATCATCAGTGAGCCGGACAAGAGTGCGCGCTACAGCCGGCTGGCACAGGAGTTTGCCGCCAGTGTGCGTGAAGGGCAGGAGAGCGTGGCGCAAATCAGCGGCACGCGTGAGCAGAATGTCCTGAGCAACGTTATCCGCGACACCCTCAAAAATGAGGGGGCGCTCGGCAACCGGGACATGATGGTGACCGCGCTGACGCCGGTATGGCTGGACAGTAAAAGCCGGGGCGTGCGTGACTACTACCGGGAAGGAATGGTGATGGAGCGGTGGGACCCGGAGACCCGGAAACATGATCGCTTTGTCATTGACCGGGTGACGGCCAGCAGCAATATGCTGACCCTGAAAGACCGTGAGGGTGAGCGTATGAACCTCAAAGTCTCCGCTGTCGACAGCCAGTGGACACTGTTTCGCACGGATAAACTGGCGGTAGCAGAGGGTGAGCGCCTGTCGGTGCTCGGGAAGATACCCGACACTCGCCTGAAGGGCGGGGAAAGCGTCACGGTGCTGAAAGCGGAGTCCGGGCAGCTGACGGTTCAGCGTCCCGGGCAGAAAACCACCCAGACGCTTTCTGTCGGCAGCAGTCCGTTTGACGGCATCAAGGTCGGGTATGGGTGGGTGGAGAGTCCCGGCCGGTCGGTCAGCGAAACGGCGACAGTCTTTGCCTCCGTCACGCAACGTGAACTCGACAACGCCACCCTCAACCAACTGGCACAGAGTGGAAGCCATATCCGGCTGTACTCCGCACAGGATGCTGCCCGCACCACAGAGAAGCTGGCGCGGCACACCGCGTTCAGCGTGGTCTCAGAGCAGTTGAAAGCCCGCTCGGGAGAAGCAGACCTGGAGGCGGCCCTCGCACAGCAGAAAGCCGGGCTGCATACCCCGGCAGAGCAGGCCCTTCACCTCTCCGTTCCGCTGCTGGAGAGCAACAGTCTGACCTTTACCCGGCCGCAGTTGCTGGCCACAGCGCTGGAAACCAGCGGGGGTAAGGTTCCGATGAAGGAGATAGACTCGACCATTCAGGCTCAGATTAAGGCAGGCAATCTGCTGAATGTACCGGTGGCTCCCGGACACGGCAATGATCTGCTGATTTCCCGCCTGACCTGGGATGCGGAGAAAAGCGTCCTGACTCGTGTGCTGGAAGGTAAGGGCGCGGTGGCACCGTTAATGGACCGGGTGCCGGGCAGCCTCATGACAGATTTGACCGCCGGACAGCGGGCGGCAACCCGGATGATACTGGAGACGCCTGATCGGTTTACGGTGGTGCAGGGTTATGCCGGGGTGGGGAAAACCACGCAGTTCCGGGCGGTAATGAGTGCTATCAGCCTGTTGCCGGAAGAGACCCGCCCGCGCGTCATCGGTCTGGGACCGACACACCGCGCCGTGGGCGAGATGCAGAGTGCCGGTGTGGATGCGCAGACGACCGCCTCATTCCTGCATGACACGCAGCTGCAGCAGCGCAACGGTCAGACGCAGAATTTCAGCAACACGCTGTTCCTGCTCGATGAGAGCTCGATGGTGGGGCTGGCAGATACCGCGAAAGCCCTCTCCCTGATTGCGGCCGGGGGAGGCCGCGCCGTACTCAGCGGGGATACCGACCAGCTGCAGTCCATCTCTCCCGGGCAGCCGTTCAGGCTGATGCAGCAACGCAGCGCGGCTGATGTGGCCATCATGAAAGAGATTGTGCGCCAGGTCCCGGAACTGCGACCGGCGGTCTACAGCCTCATTGACCGGGATGTCAGCCGCGCGCTGTCCACCATAGAACAGGTCACGCCGGAGCAGGTACCCAGAAAGGACGGAGCCTGGATACCGGAAAATTCCGTGGTGGAATTTACTCCCGCTCAGGAAAAAACGATACAGGATACGCTGAAAGAGGGTAAGGAAATACCGCCTGGCATGCCAGTGTCCCTCCACGACGCGATTGTGAAGGACTACACCGGGCGTACCCCGGAGGCGCAGGCGAATACGCTGATTATCACGCATCTGAACGCCGACCGCCGCGCACTGAACGAGCTCATCCATGATGCCCGGATACAGAACGGCGAGGTCAGTAAAGAGGAGGTGACCCTGCCGGTACTGGTCCCGGGCAACATCCGTGACGGCGAGTTGCGTAAGCTGTCCACCTGGTCAGAGCATCAGGGCTCAGTGGCCCTTCTCGATAATACCTACCACCGAATCGACAGCGTCGATAATGAAAACCAGCTGATTACCCTGAAGGACAGCGAGGGAAATACCCGGCTTCTCTCTCCCCGGGAGGCCTCAGCGGAGGGTGTCACGCTCTACCGCGAGGAGACCATCACCGTCTCACAGGGTGACCGGATGCGTTTCAGCAAGAGCGACCCTGAGCGCGGCTATGTCGCCAACAGTGTGTGGGAGGTGAAAATAATATCAGGTGACAGTGTCACGGTGTCTGATGGTAAAAGCACCCGCACGCTGACCCCAAAGACGGATGAGGCGCAGCGACACATTGACCTTGCCTACGCCATCACCGCGCACGGCGCACAAGGGGCCAGTGAACCTTTCGCCATCGCGCTGGAAGGTGTGGAAGGCAGCCGGAAAGCGATGGTCAGCTTTGAGTCGGCCTATGTGGCGCTCTCCCGTATGAAACAGCATGCTCAGGTCTACACCGACAACCGGGAGGGCTGGACCACGGCGGTCAGCCGTTCGCAGGAGAAAGCCAGCGCGCATGATGTTCTGGAGCCTCTTAACGATCGCGCTGTTAAAAGCGCAGAGCAGCTGTTTGGTCGCGCGATTCCCCTGACGGAGAGTCCGGCCGGACGTGCAGCACTGCAACAATCAGGTATCGCCCGCGGGCAGTCCACCGGGAAATTTATCTCCCCAGGGAAAAAGTATCCGTTACCGCATGTCGCGTTACCTGCATTTGACCGTAATGGAAAATCCGCCGGGATATGGCTGAGCCCACTGACGGATAAGGATGGGCGACTGCAGGCTATCGGTGGTGAAGGGCGGGTTATGGGGAATGAAGAGGCCCGTTTTGTCGCCCTGCAGGGGAGCCGGAATGGGGAAAGCCTGCTCGCCGGGAACATGGGAGAGGGCGTCAGAATTGCCCGGGATAATCCGGACAGTGGCGTGATAGTGCGCCTTGCCGGCGATGACCGTCCATGGAACCCTGGTGCCATCACCGGAGGCCGTGTCTGGGGCGATACAGACGGCGTGGTTACGGGGGATAGCGGGGTGAATATTCCGCTACCACCTGACCTGCTTGCTCAAAAAACGGCGGAAGAACTGCAACGCCAGCAGATTGAAAAGCAGGCACAGGAAACCGCGCGTGAACTGACCGGTGAAAAGCGTAAACAGGACGAAGTGGGTGAGCAGATCAAGGACATTATCACGGATGTGGTTCGCGGTCTGGATCGACAGAAGGGGCAGCATGAACGATTCCAGCTTCCGGATGAACCGGAAAACCGTCTCAGAAATGAGGCTGTTCAGAAAGTGGTGGCCGATAATCAGCAGCAGGACAGATTGCAGCAAATTGAACGGGATATGGTCCGGGATCTGACCCGGGAAAAAACACCCGGGGGCGACTGACGCGCCTGCGGCTTGTCTGCTCCGGCATGCTGCCCGATTAAAATCGGGAAACCTGCCGGAGCGCTAAAAAGGAACAGGATATGAGAGCACAGGGTACCTTTCTCAGCATGACGGACAGCTGGCTGCAACGCCTGTTGACCTGGACTCCCGGACAGACGGATATGATTAAAACCGTCGCTCTGGTACTGATGGTGATTGACCATACCGGTCTTCTGCTGGCAGGAAACAATGAAGTCATGAGACTGCTGGGCCGCGGTTGCTTTCCGCTGTTCGGGCTTGTCTGGGGAATGAACCTGGCCCGGCACGCTGCCGTTCGCCAGTCACAGCTGAACCAGCTCTGGTGCTGGGCACTGATAGCGCAGGGGTCATTTATTCTGGTGGGGTATCCCTGGTATATGGGGAATATCCTCTTTACGTTCGCCGTTACCGGACAGGCGATGCGCTGGTTCAGCCTGAGAAGCCGTAACGATATGCTGCTGGCGATCGCGATAGTGGTGGCCTGGTTGCCGCTCTCCACTGACAGCTACGGTCTGGCGGGGGTATTCATGCTGATCAACAGTTACCGGCTTTGTCGTGCCACAGAGCCGGTGGAAAGAACGGGCTATGCTTTACTCTGGGCGGTCATGGTGTTGCTGATGAATATCCATGATGCCGGGCAGGCCGTGGCGGGGCTGGCGATTGCCCTTCTGGTCGTGGGCGTCTGCTCGGATATCGGGAAACAGGTAAAGCGATTCTGGCCAGCGCATTTTTTTGTCCTGTTTTACACCATTCACCTTGCGGTGCTCGGTATTCTGGCCGGGTGACGGGACAGAAGGATGATCCGACAGGCAACCTGGCATATCTTATACGTTCAGCCTTAACTGCAGGAATACCTTAACCTATGACGGAAGATAAACGCCCCACCCTCAGCCTGAAGCGTAAACCGGGTGCGAAAACACAGGAAACTGGCGCTGATACAGTCCGTGTTGTCCGCCGTAAGCAGGTGGTGAATGTGACCACGCCGCCGGCCTGGAAAGTGAAGAAAGAGAAACTGGCCCGGAAAATGGAACCGGTGGCACCTCCCGACCCTGCGCCGGTGATCCCAGAAAAGGCCGTCCGTCCGGTTCGTTACCTTCGCCTGCCGGCGCTGCAGGATGCGACCGATACGCTGAAGGTGTGGTGGCCTGCGCTGTTTGAGGGAGACGCACCCCGCCTGCTGGCCACCGGCATCCGGGAGGCCTTTTTTGATGATATGGCCACACGGGGAATACCGTTGTCCCATAAACAGGTTATTAAATGCCTGAAAAGTATTACGCGGTCTGAACGCTATCTGTCATCGATGATCGCCGGTGCTGAACGCGTTGACTTACACGGTAACCCGGTGAGTGTCGTGACCCCGGATGAAGAAAAGTATGCTCAGCTACGTCTGGAAAAACAGCGACAGCAACAGGCCAGAATTCAGAATGAAATCATTTAAATCGTATTAATTCCTTTTATTTAATCTGTATTCCCTTTTTAACTCTGCCCGCGTAATTGAATACGCGGGCAGAGTGATAATATCTGCACGTTAAACCTTGTCATTGAAAAGGATATTTATGAAGCTTAAAACTGTTTTAGCAGCTCCGCTTATTACCGCCATGTTATTTAATTCCTTACCGTCATTTGCGAGCGACACAAGTTCTGAATTTACTCCCGGGCAGGAAAAGCGGATTGGCGAAATAGCTGCAGATTATATGCGTGCCCATCCGGATATTCTTATCCGGATGAGTGAGTCGTTACAGCAGAAACAGCAGGAAAAACAGGCTCGGGAATTAAAATCGGCCGCTATTGCACAACAGGCCCGGATAATGGCGGATAAGCGTATCCCCTCCTGGGGAGCACAAGGTGGTTCTGTCATGGTGGTCGAGTTCTTTGATTATCAGTGTATCTGGTGCAGTCGGCTGGCGCCTGAGCTGGAGAAGGTCATGAAAGCTAACACGAACGTGCGCTACTACTTCATGGAGTGGCCGGTGTTTGGCAGTCGCTGGCCAGAATCTTTACTGGCAGCAAAAACCGGGTTGCAGGTCTGGAAAGAAAAAGGCGAGAAGGCTTACCTCAAATATCACAATGGCATTTATAGCTCCGGGCTTAATGAAGGAAAACTAACCCAGGATGCTATCGGGAAATATTCAGAAAATATAAAATTCAGTAAAAACACGATTGATGAAATTAATTCCACGCTGACCGATATCAATGATATTGCCACCACTATTGGTTTAACCGGAACACCAGGCATTGTCATCATGCCCGCTAAGGGGGCAACAGAAGATAATACGACAGTTTTCGCTGGAATGACTGAGGCTGAAAATATCCAGCAGGCGATTAATAAAGCGCAGGGGAAATAAAGAATGAAACGTTCAACACTGTCTGGATTCCTGGCGGTCTGTTTAATGGTTTCAGGTGGTGCAGTCGCTCAGCCAACGGTACAGGCAGGATTTTCACCCGAGGGTTCTGCGCTGCAGCTGGTGCTGAATACTATCGATACCGCACAGGAAAGTATTCGTCTGATGGGGTACAGCTTTACATCGCCGGAGGTCACGCGCGCGCTGATTCAGGCAAAACAGCGTGGGGTGGATGTGAAGGCTGTTCTTGACTGGAAAGCGAACAGTACAAAAGGCAGTGCCGGTGTGGCGGCAATGAATCTGCTGGTGAATGCCGGCATCCCGGTACGTACCATCAGCCAGTTCAAAATCATGCATGACAAAGTCATCATTACTGATGGCCGTAACGTCGAAACAGGCTCGTTCAACTTCAGCAGGGCGGCGGCTCGCAGTAACTCCGAAAATGTTCTGGTTATCAGGGATTATCCATCGCTGGCCGATACCTATCTACAGCACTGGCAGTCCAGATGGGACACTGGAACCTTCTGGGTGCCCGAATACTGACTGACTTTTCATCGTCGAATAATTTTAAATGATTAAACATGCAAATAAAAAACCCCGCTTACCACTTTTCTACCAGGAAAAATAAGCGGGGTTGCATGCTGTTGTTTATGAACACAACATATGGAGACTACCCCCATGGAGAAGGTATTACAAGAGTATTGGTTGATTATTGAGCACGTGGTGTCTGGCAAGGGAGGACTGGCGAATGGTTAAGGTTCTCCGCTCAAACTATGTACAGGTTCATAACCCTTTCCCGGTTTTTACCGTACCTTGTAAGAAGGGAACACAGACACCCAAGCGTACGCTACCGTTTAATAAAAAACTGATGTCCAAAGTGTCGGGGTTTACGGATACCTTTATCTTTTCCGTTTTGGTAGCAGCAACCAGAGCTAATGGTATCCGCAAAAGAAAACCACCCGTACTGAGGCGACGCGCTATTGACGCATTACTTCAGGGACTCTGTTTCCATTATGATCCACTGGCAAACAGGGTTAATGTAACTATGACGACACTTGCCTCTGAATGTGGTTTACTCACTGAATCCTGCAATGGGACCTTGTCGATATGCCGCGCTACACGCGCTTTGCGTTATCTTGCGGAAGAACTAGGGTTGATAACTTACCGGACGGAGTATGATCCTGAGATAGGTTGTTATCTACCGACGGATATTACTTTTACCCCACGTCTGTACGAGGCACTGGAGATTTCGCCAGAGACACTTGAATCCGTTCGCAAAAGTCGCGCTCAGTACCTGAATCTGCAGCGTATGGTGCGGGGAAAGCCCCGTATAAATCTTTGTGAACTGATTACCATTGCCTGGCAAGCATTTCGCAAACGATTCAAAGAATACAGGCTTACGCGTAAGGCATATGGTGAGAAAAGGCATAAAGGCCGTAAAGAGGCTCAACTTACTTTCCGTGAGATTTCTGAACGTGTCAGAAAGGAGCTTACACAGGAGATAGCGAAGGGCTTGTTTGTATCAGACCTCTCCACGTTGCGTAGTGAAATAAAAAACCGGGTTAAGGAAAGGATGTTGCTGGCACGTAGCCTTTCAGTACGATCACAGGGACAATTAACTCGATAAGTATTCCTGTCAGCCGAAGCTTATTACCTGAGCATCACTTCCACTTTAACCCGCTCTACTACCACTTTTTTACCGTTGTGAGTGCATGCGGTATAATTCCATTATAATGTGGCTTATGTTGGTTTATAAGAGATAAAACACAATATGCTGGATTTATCACTAACGAAACCAGATGAGATAGTCTCACTTCTGTGCGACCAGTTACGCAAAGAATCAACCAACAGATGACTCAGACCGAGCTGGCAAAGCGGGCGGGTATTGGTGTGACCACGCTATCCAACCTGGAGTCAGGGAAAAATACCGGTTTTGAGAATATTGTTCGTGTAGCCATGGTCCTTGGGCGGACGGATGAGCTGGAATCACTGTTCAAACCAAAAGTTGAGAGTCTGGACGATTTCCGCCGATATGAGTCCACGTTAACCCGAAAGCGCATAAGAAATAAGAAATTTAAAAAGGAATAGTGCCAGGAACGCCAGTAGGGTGGGCGAGGTGCTCGTCGTATCAGTTATAGCTCTTTCTTTTGGTTGCCCCCGCGTTCAGGCTTGAGTGAAGTCACGATCACTCGAATCAGGAGTAATTTTTATCGTTTACATCTTGTGAACAAAAGTGTGGTTTGTTAGAGTGTTTACAAAATGCAAACTTAAGAACTGGACGCGCAATGCATGTCATATCTAAAGAACCTTTTGAAGAAGCTACGAGACGGTTTCCAAATGATGCCGTAGCGCTTAAAGCTTTGTATCGTCTTGTGCGAGAAAAGGATTTCGCTTCACCAGTTGAACTGAGGTCAGTGTTTCCGAGCCTTGATAACTTTAAGTACAGAAACAAATGGTGGGTTCTGGATGTCGGTGGCAATAATTTACGTGTAATTGCTTATATTAATTTTGTAAATAAGCGATTTTACGTAAAGCATATTACCACTCATGCTGAGTACGATAAATTGACCCGCTATTACAGGGAGAACAAAGAATGATTGCTACAACGAAAGCTATCGAAGCAACTAAAGAACTGGTAGCCGCAGTACCTTTTCTGGGGGGCAGTGCCACCGAAACTGATTACCGTGATGCTCTGGCACTGGTGGATTATCTAATTGAAAATGATGATGAAAACCCGCTGATTGATTTCCTTTCCAGTAAAATTTCTGAGTATGAGGACAACTGTGAATCTTTTGCCGATTTCAACAATTCCATTGCTGAAATGCCAGTTGGTGTAGCATTGCTGCGTACGATTATCGATCAACATAAACTGTCATACTCTGACCTGAAAGAGGAGATTGGGTCAAAGTCGCTGGTAAGTCAGATCTTGTCCGGGCAACGCTCATTGACAATTGCTCATATTAAGGCGCTTTCCGCACGTTTTGGTGTTAAAGCTGAATGGTTTCTTTAAGACATTGATAACTGGTCATTCCGAAAGGATGTCCACCGGTAATTCAGGCATATAGTTTACCCGGCAGAGTGGACTCTCAAAGTGGAGCCTGTTTTTCGTTAACTTGCTCACCGGTATACAGTCATGTCGAGGCTATAGGGTGAAGAAACATGAAGCCTTAAGGGACTGGAAGGGGATGTTGCATCCAACACATATCTGATTGCGTCTTCCTGTTTAATGCGTATTTATTATCCCCGCTTAACTGCAAGAGACCTGATAAGTTAGCTGCTAACCGCAGCCCAGCCAGGCTGCAAGTATTCTTTTAAACTACCTGTAACTACATTCTTTTAAAAAGATTACCTGTTCATACGCAGTACCGGGGATAAGAGTAGTTACAACATTCATATGTATTAATTACGTTCCCCACCTGAATGCTCTCAGTAGTTACTGAAACATACAGCCCCTCCCAAACCACCATTGCGTCCCGTGCACAGCGGCAACAGCTTAGCCCAGCCCACCACTGAAAAGCGCCGCCGCCCCCGGCCGTAGGCCGGGGAAAGACATCGCTTTTAATGATGGGTGTTGTAACTACTCTTTTCATCGCTGGGGGGAGCTGCGGTGAGTTCCTGAATACACGCTCGTAAGCGCCTGAACGGCGCTAGCGCGGAGATACAGCCCGTCTTCGGGTTAAGCCCTCGACGAGCTCACTCCGACCGCGTACAGCAGCTCCAAAAGCGTTATACGTGGGTATGGCTTAACAGGAGGGGGATAGCGATTGGCAGAATCTATCAAACCGGAGCCGGCTACGCCGGGCCTCGGCGCCATTATCCTACGGTACTCCATTCAACAACTGCTGGCGCCTCCATGCCGCTGACGCGGCATTCATAACATGGATATTGAAGTTGCGTTGCGTAAGGCATCAGATTCCATCGAGTTACGAGTTTCTTATGAGGGAAACTCTAATGAAGCCCTAAAAATTACAGAGAACATTTTCTCCTAGAAATGGGGCGTTATGGTATTTGTGACATATTTAAATAATATGCCCATCCCATTACCCCATTTATTAATGTCGGTCAAGTCACTGACGTTTTTCAGTAAATGAATTAGGTTTTATTATTCCATCTCTGGCACCGGGGTATCGCCAAATTCATAAGGCGTAAGGTCATCAATATTGAGCTTCTCGTCACCGGGCTCACCGCTGAAGAAGCGTCCTGACGTGCCTTCAATCCTGCCAGCGGTTCTGATATCAAAGGTATAACATAAATACTGATCCCCATTGCCTTTCTCCTCAATGCTGAAATAGGATATATACTGAGCGCAATGAGCGTAAAAATCCTTTTTATCCTTTGTCAACAAGACATTCTCTCTGTAAGTATGCCCGATGTCTGGCGAGTAATGCCAATGAAAACTCACGACCATATAATACCCGTCATCATACGTGTGCCAGTACGACGTGTGGCCCTCAGACTGGTGTTGTTCATTCAGCGCAAAGGTAAGTCCCCCCAGGTTTGTCCCTGGAAACGGGGACGGTTTGTGGACTCAATAGAGTTCCCGCTTTAAGGGTGGCAACTCCTTTTCTAAACTGCCCATGCTGACCAATACCAAACTTGACAACATATTTCTCAACATCAGCCATACACATTCGCCTGAGTGATATTTCTTTAGGGGATCGATAAGAAATATACAACTTTAAAAAAAACAAACAACTTATTGAACACCTTCGCTGCAATGGGTCCAGAATTTTATCTGGATTTGTCGACCTAAAAAAAACTTGTTCCTCTTAAACTTTGCCTGATCGGCGAACTGTTCTTCCGTCAATGCCCTTAAATAAGATCTAATAAACATTTTTAAAACCGAATTTTTCATATAGTTCAGGCTTGTCGGCTACGCAGGCAAATGGTTCGTGCAATTTTAAGGGACTACACCCTCTAATTTTTCAATTCGTGCGTAAGTTTGTGCTAGCATCTGCTGGCTAAATAGAATTACAACGGGAATTAGTTACATTGAAGACTGAAGAAGTTCAGAAATGGAAAGCCTTTGAACACCCTGACGGCGTGTTGAGGGATCTATCGTTTCTCGATGCCCATGAGGTGACTTATACACATTCAGTGGAAGGCAAGCCTGATAAAGTGTATAGATTCTTTGTAACCTACTCGTTTCACTGCTTCAGCAAAGACTATGCTCACCAGACGGAAGAACAAAAAGCATCATTGATGTATTTCGCGCCCAAAGATAAGCGTCCATTTTGTGAGAGACGCTATGAACTAGCCAGGCAACATTTACGCTGGATAGTTGCAAACTTGGGAAGTTGTAAGGTCATACATGCAGGATATGGGAGTTATGCTGTAGTAGAGATCGAGCTCGGTGGAGGTGAAAAAGAGTTTTATTTTGTGGTATTTAGCGCTTTCAAAGAAAAGAAAAAAATGCGCCTCCATATCACCAGTGCCTATCCGGTGAGTGAGAGACCACGAGGTAAAAAGGTGAGTTTTTTCACTATCGCGAATAACTTGTTAAATGGTAAACCACTTCCATTCCCTCCAAAATAACAAAACCCACCTTAAGGTGGGTTTCGCCAGGATAACTAACCTGGTATTCAGAAGCGCCATTACCGGACTTGGCCTAGACCATTCTCATGGTTGCGGGATGTCTGAATTGCTTCAGTCTGCTGCATCCTTTAAGGAAGCTGATAGTCTTCCTTACTTGTAACTATAGCTAGCTATAAACAGTATTGCAACCAACTTGTCTGGAGTGTAGCTAAAAGCTACATTTGCGCTACGCTGCCTTGCACTGAAGGACGTCCTTAAATGACAATAAGCTTTTGACTTCTGATTAGTAGATCACTGTCGTCATGTACTTGTAAAATACTCCTCATTTTAAGGCCTTGTTGATATACATAACCGGTAGCAAACTATCATTAGATACAATGAGTCCGGTGAAGTACCGACAGCATCTGTGGATCACAACATAACAGTCCAGGAAAACATCCGCATCCCCGAGACGGACATCTCAATTTAGCTATTACACCATCTGTCAAAGCTAAGTTCAGATGTCCGGGGCAGGGCAAAGATGAAATGTCCGCTCTGTGCCAAAAGCAGTCGTTTTGCGATAAAAATCTGCCAACCAATGGTCGACAGACAGGTTGATTATATTAGTTACGTACTGCAAGATGCACCGCCCATAGCAACTATGCCAACCCGGTTAGCTAGCTTATATAATGAGCAGCAACTCCCTTTACTCTCGAAGGCGCAGGTTCACTTTATTTAGTGCCCTCGCTCTGTTTAACCAGAGCAAAACTCCGACAGCTCCGAGACTGAACAGCGACATACAATAAAGTGCATAAAATGCGCCGAAGTATTGCGCCACTGTACTGGTTATACCGGTGAAAACAGTGGCGGTCATTACCTGCACACGCCATGACATCGCACTGGCTTTTGCAACCTGTGTCTGCGGGAAGTTCCTCAAAATACCAAACGTACCCAAAGCAAATACAATATTCGATGCCATATGCGCACTGAAGATAAGAACCAGTCCGGTGTATGGATATCCGGCAGATAGCGGTAATAGAAAATAGCTTCCAATAAATAAACTCAGACAGGTCAGCAACAACCTGTTATTAGCGGCATACTGCTGCAATTTACTGGCATCCAGCATCATCGGCCCGCAAAGCTGTCCAAGACTTCGTGCAAATAGTAGCGGCAAGGCCAGCCCGGCAGAATCTTCAGGTCTTATTTCTTGTGCCAGTGCAGGTAAAAGCGCCATCGCGGGAGATCCCACAGCGGCAAGCGCAGGTAACAACAAAATGCTTCTTTTTTGCAAGGGTGAAATGACGCACCAGAGGGATTTCTGTCTGACCGGCGTAGCCTCAGTTGGCCAACGTTCTGCTCCGCAAAAAGCAGCAGCAGACATCATAAGCAGAATCGTAGATGCCGTAAAACTAAGGGCATCAATGGCAAGCAGATACTGCGCAGCAATCCGGTCAAACAGAAGAACACCCAGTCCGGTCCCCAACAATACCTGTGAGGCAAAAATGATGGTTTCCATAGCCGTTGCAGCTGGGAGTTCATCGTGGCGCAATCCACGTTTGAACAACAACGTCAGCGCCGGGTAACTTATGCCGCTGAGTAGCGCTTCAATACACTGCACGACCAGTAGCGCCGGCACGTTATGATACAGCGAACCATACAAGGGAAAAACAAGCGCAAGCAGACCAGATATCTCGGTAAAAATCAGGATTCGAAGTGGTGATGTCTTCTTACACAGTCTCTCGCCCCAGATGCTGCCAATAAAGCTGGGCAGCATCGACAATATGTACACGATGGTAAGTGTCGCAGGAGAAGCATGCCAGTGTAAAAGCTGACCGAAAATAATGACCTGAGTAAATCCATTGCCCAGCGATGACAGGATATAGGCAACCCCAAGGAAACGAAGCCAGTGATGGCTGCGAAGCGCACCAATAAGCGCAAACAGTAACGTGTTCATACAGAAAGATTCTCATCTTAAATAACAGAAGCCCACGCAGCCCACGGCAACGCGGAAAATAAGCACTGTTAAAAGAGAAAATCTTTACATCGGAAACGGTACTCTACGTGAAATCGATACAATACTTTAGCATAAAAAAACGGAGAGTATTTTTGAAGTTGAATGTCCGTTCTTCGCTCAAAGCGGACCTGACAACAAGCTGGTCGGTCCGCTCCGTACCAATAGCAGACGTTGTTAAGCTCATGCAGTATGGATTCACGAAGAACATACATTATATATTGTCCTGATTGACTCGGGATGAAAGCTCCTGATGGCTCTTTTTTTGCTCGCTGTAACGATCTGCAAGATAAACGATTTGTCCCTTAAGCAGCACTGTGATTTTAAACAGCTTCTCGGCTACATCGACGGAACTAAATGTTTCTCGACTATTCTCTAAGGCAACTTGCGGCCTATAAAAAAGAACTGGGTATAACCCAGCTCTTTTTAACTGATTTCAAAATCTTTTAATTCCCCACCTTCAGCAATCAGCTTTGAGATCCGCTTCGGCATTCGCCCCTGACCTGACCATGTTTTTGACTCTCCAGTTTCGTCAGTATATCGATACTTCGCGGGGCGTGGGGAGCGCGCCTTTTTAACCTTACCCGGAGAGCCAATAGCAGCCATAAGTTCGGATGGGTCGATACCCTCATCAAGCATCATCTGACGAAGTGTTTCCAGTTTATCGCGGCGCTGACTTTCATTTGCAAGACGTAATGTCTCTTCTTCTCGTCGTTCTATAAGAATAATTTTAAACTTTTCCAGAACATCTTCCAGTACATCTAATGACATTTCACGAGTCTGAGAACGTAAGGTACGGATATTGTTTAACTGTGTAAGAGCATCTGACATAAAGAGACCTTTTAAAGTTTTTTCGTTGTTCAGCAAATACCAATGTCGACGGTTGCTCATCAACCCGATTTTTCTTACTGAGCATTTTAATCCGATTGGTACATATTGTTATTAACGAGGTTTAGACTACTGATATAAATCTCTTATCGCAAGACAAAATTAAGAGGAATGTGCAAGGACTAAATTACAACTCCTACGAAATGTCCATGCATTTTTGAAGGTACTTAAAACTATGATGCCAGGAGTCATCCGGAGAGCCTTTTTATACCCTCATAACTTATTGCTTCAGTCACACCTGATGAGATTTAAAATGAGGAGAGACAGCGCCGCCACTTAGCAAGGTTTTTCACAAATGGCAAGATGGCACGCAGGGGAGAGACACCTGCATTTTGTCAGAGGGTAGCGAATTACTCTCTCTTTATAGAGGCGTTTCTAAAAAAGTGTAATGTAAAAAAAAGCCTGCTGTTAGCAGGCCATAAATGCTTTTAACTCATTTTTTGTTCGATTCTGATAAATAGGGTAAGCATGCAATTAAACGTGGAGCAGAGAGCATGACAAAAATGCTATAAATATTTCCTGGCCGCATCAAGTATCTCCTGTGACGTTAACTCCCTGTCAGTAGCCACGTAAACAATACCATGATCGCCAGTTAAGGAAGGAAAACCTGCAGACATAATCCGAAGATATGTTTCTTCACCGTTTGGATATTCCTGCCTGATAGAGGATATACCTTCCAGAACGGTCATGACTTTACAGGATTCAGCATTAAAGAAAACAAGGACTTTAATCATATTCTATTACCCTGTTCTCTCATGGATATTAACTGGCAGATGCCATTAAGGTCAAAGCCATACACACTTCTTATTTAACATGTGGTTAGCTTGTGCTTTTAGACTTTTTATGCAGTAGTACTGTACTTCATCACATCGGTTAGCATACTCATAATTTTGAAAAATATGCTGTTCAGATATTAAGAATAAACGATTTTTCTCTGATTTAAGTTATGGACCTGTCTACTCAGGAATAATCCTTCATCGTTATCGCAGATCCACATTGATTTATTTATCGCAAAGCATTACGTTTGCAGCAATAGGACCTTTGTCTCCGATCTGAATGGCGAATTCAACTTTCTGTCCTTCAAATAAAGTTTTAAAGTTGTCGCCATTAAGTGCAGACAAATGGACAAAGATATCTTTGCTGCCATCAAGAGGAGAGATGAAGCCAAAACCTTTGTCTTCGTTAAACCATTTTACCAGGCCTGTAATTCTAGAGGTCATACTGACTCCCATTAAACATAATAGCATTAATAGCATTAATAGCATTAATAGCAAACGTATAAGATTAAACGTATGGACTCAAAAGAGGAGATATCAACGATAGCGCCTGGTAATGAGAACTGCCCGGAAAACTTCAAAATTTCATTCGTACATCGAACTGATGGGATTCATTAAGGCACATGGAATCGATATAAGCAAATTATCTTTTAGCCGTCCAGAGGTCCTGTAGGAAAAATAAAAATGGCTGAATGCCATTTTCAATGTATAGTCTTTACGTGTTTTCAGTAAGGAATTGACTTGTCCCATAAAATGACAGGAATTGTCAAAAGCTTTGACATTCTTAGTGGTAAAGGCCTCATCATCCCATCTGATGGCCGAAAAGACGTTCTGCTTCACATTTCAGCCGTTAACTTTCGCGAATCAGAATTACTCATCCCAGGAAGCCGCATAGAATTTTGCCGGATAAACGGTCTCAGGGGGCCTGTGGCTGCAAACATTTATCTTTCCTGATTTTCAGCGTGATAAAATAAACAGATCAAAACTTAACCACATGTGGTACAGTGAATCTCATTCATTGAAAGGTTAATGGTTATGTCTGTTATCAATTACGCAATGAAACTCTTCAGCAGTGCGTCTACTGCCACTGCTGCCTGTCCTGTTTGTGGCTTAAAATCAGCACAACCGTTGTCAAAAATCCGGCTCAACCAGACCATGCTTTGCCCCGGATGTAAGGCTCTGTTTATCTCCCGACGCTAGCTCGACCAAAACCGCAGAACAGAGCTCATGTCCTATACTTATGTTAGATTCCGGCAGCTGTTAAATCCCTGATGCCTGACGCACATCCTGAGAGAACGTTTCTGAATTGATTTCGCAACTGCTCCTGCGCGCTAATGTCGCATCAGAGCAATGCTATGAAAATGAACCCCAGAGCGTGGTTTAACCGCTCCCGTATTCCGATGAATGCTGCCGAAAACCTAACGTTTTCGGCGAACGATCCTGCAAGCGAAGGCACTCCGCGGTCAGAACTCTTTTCGACTGCCCAGATGGAACGCTATGGTCAGAAGCTGGCACGGACCCATAAAGTATCACCGGATAAACATCCCTATTATCTTCTGAAACGGCTTGGCGACAATGAGGCCGTTATCACCGAAAACTGCTATGAGCTTAATGCAGGTAAAAAGACCAGTATCATGCCCGCCGGGGAGTGGTTGCTGGACAATTATTATCTGATTGAGGAACAAATCCGTACCGTCCGCCAGCACTTGCCGAAAAGTTTTGGTAAAGGTCTCCCGTCGCTGATGTCGCCGCTGAATTGCCCAAGAATTTATCATATCGCATCAGAGGCCATTGCTCACGGTGATGGCCGCTGGGATGCCACCAGTCTGACCAGCTATCTCGCTGCCTATCAACAGGTGACTCCGCTGACACTAGGTGAAATCTGGGCATTACCGGGAATGCTGCGCCTGGCGCTGATTGAAAATCTTCGTCGTATCAGTATGGAAGTGATAAAAGCGCAACAGGACAGAAACCTGGCAGATACGTGGATAACCAGGATTTTCGAATGTGCAGAGAGTGCGCCTGGTGATTTAATTATGGTGGTTGCCGATTTGGCGCGCTCCCGTCCTCCGTTATCCAGCGCGTTTGTCGCAGAACTGGTGCGGCGTCTGCAGGGGCACGGCAACGCGCTGTCGTTACCTCTTACCTGGGTTGATCAGTGCCTTCGGGAACAGGGAGTCACCACTGGCATTCTCATAAATAACTTCAATCAACAGCTTGCCGCCAGCCAGCTGTCTGTCAGTAACAGCATCGCAGGTCTGCGATTACTGGGTGAAACGGACTGGGCTGATTTCGCCGAAACGATAAGCGTCGTCGAACAGGCATTAAGAAATGATCCTGCCGGTATCTATCCCCGGATGCACTTCAATACCCGGGATCATTACCGGCACGTAGTTGAGGTCCTGGCCAGAGACAGTGGGCTCAGCGAGCCTGAGGTTGCTGACAGGGTGCTGGCGCTTTCAGAGGAAAAAGCCCCCAATACACCGGAACATCATATTGGTTATTATCTCGCCGGCGAAGGTCGACAGGCACTGGATATACATCTTCTGGCAGACACCTCAAGACTCATACGCTTGCGGCACAGTTTCAACAGAATAACCCTGCTGTCATGGCTTGGCAGCCTGGCGTTGTTGACAACCGCAGCGACCGCGGCAATATTGCACGAAACTGCCATGCAGGGAGCAGGTTGGTTGTTAATCGCGGTGATATTACCTCTGGTTATCGCTTTAACTCAGTTAATGAGTGATTTACTCAGTGACGCAACCACCCGTTTTCGCGTTCCTCGCCCCTTGCCGGGGATGGATTTTTCAGCCGGTATTCCCGCTGACAGTGCCACTATGTTAGTCATTCCCTGCATGTTGACCAGCCACGAAAGTTTCAGCCAGCTCCTCACCAGTCTTGAAGTTTGCTGGTTGGGGAATGAAAACGAAAATCTCAGGTTCGCGCTGCTCACTGATTTTGCAGATTCTGAAAATGAACCCTCGCCGGAAAGTCACGCGCTGCTCAGACAGGCTATCGCTGATACGCAGGCGCTGAATCGGCGCTACCCCTCCGGCCGACCACGTTTTTATCTGTTACATCGTCAGCCTGAATGGAACCCCTCGGAAGGAGTGTGGATGGGCTACGAACGCAAGCGGGGAAAACTGGCGTTGCTGAACAGCTGGTTGCGCCATCCGGGAACGCAATTCGTCAGCGTTGCAGACATGCCGGCCCACCTTTTACCGGGTCACATAAAATACGTCATTACCCTGGACAGCGATACGGTGCTCCCGCGCGATACGGCACACAAACTCGTCGCGACGATGGCGCATCCGCTGAATACGCCTGAGTATGATCCGGTACGCCAGAGGGTTGTCAAAGGATTCGGTATTTTACAGCCCGGTCTTGCGGAGGAGATACCACGCAACGGTCAGGGGCGTTACGCAGCCCTGCGCAGCAGCGTACCGGGCAATAACCCTTATTCGATGATGTCTTCGGATATTTATCAGGATCTCTTTGGGGAAGGCTCGTTTGTGGGCAAAGGGATTTACGATGTTGATATTTTTATGCAGGCCACTACCAACATCTGCCCGGAAAATCTGGTACTCAGCCACGATCTGCTTGAAGGATGCTATGCACGTTCGGGTCTGCTGAGCGAGGTGTTACTGTACGAACAGTACCCTAATAATTATCTGTCGGATGTTGCACGACGTTCACGCTGGATCCGGGGTGACTGGCAACTGCTTAACTGGCTAAAACCACGCGTCAGAAAAGCCGATGGAACCCGGGTCAGGAATCCGCTGACCGCGCTTTCTTACTGGAAATTACTCGATAATCTACGTCGCAGTCTGGTCGCCCCCTCCTTACTGGTATTGCTGTTCTTCACTCTGCTTTGGGTACCCAATCCGGTTTACTGGCTGGGCATACTGTTGCTGATATGGTTGTTGCCAGCCATCCTCTGCATTAGCCATGACCTTCTGCATAAACCTCTGCGCCGCCGCGTGAAGCCGCATCTGTTACTGGTGGGGGCGGGCGCGCTAAAGCGTCTGTCAGGTATCAGCCTTAATTTTGCGATACTGCCGCACGAAGCCGGATATTCGCTGAAAGCGATCGCCGTGACGCTATGGCGACTGGGGATAAGCAGGCGTCATCTCAGCCAGTGGGTCAGCCACAGCCAGGACAGCAGTCAGGCCGGCTCCTCTGTTGCACGTTTTTATCAGGCGATGTGGCTGAATGTTGCCGTTGGCGTGGCGCTGATAATACTGACCGGACAATTTGCCCCACAGCTGCTGGGGATTGCGTTGCCGATCGGTTTGGTATGGTGTGTGGCACCGCTGCTGATGAGCTGGCTGAGTCGCCAGCCCGTGCGTAAGGTTTTTTCGCCTAATCAGGAACAAAAACAGCTGTTACGCCAGACAAGCCGTGAAATCTGGGCTTTTTTTGAAACCTTTGCCACAGCAAAAGAGAACTGGCTTCCGCCTGATAATTATCAGGAAATACCACAACCGACGGTGGCACACCGAACTTCTCCTACCAATATTGGCCTTTCTCTTATGGCTAACCTGACGGCATGGGACTTTGGCTACCTGCCCGGCGGAGAGGTGCTCCGGCGCGTATCGCTCACGCTCGACACGCTGGATAAAATGGATCATTACCGGGGCCATCTCTACAACTGGTATGACACCCGTACGCTGGTCCCCCTCAGTCCACGCTATATCTCCAGCGTCGACAGCGGCAATATGGCCGGGCATTTATTGACCCTGCGTGCAGGCCTGTCCGCCATGCGTCATCAGCCTGTTTTAAGCAGCCAACAGATACTGGCAGGACTGAACGATACGCTGGATATTCTGGAAAAACAGTGGGGTAAGAACCCACCAGACAGCCTGAGACTGCTGCGCAAGCATTGCCTGAACGCGGTGTCGCTCTCTCCGCAGGCGCTTTTCAGCGAACTGAAAAGCATGCGCACCCAGTGCAACCATCTGACCAGCGCATGTCATCAGGGATCTCCTCTTCAGATGCGCTGGGCTGGACATCTGGAGCATCAACTGGTTCAGCTTTGCCATGAGTGGTCTCTGTTGCTTGGCTGGTTGCCTGCATCCTGGAATGAACAGACGCTGCCGACGCTGAGCGAGCTTGCCCGTCCGACATTAACCGGTACAGGAACGCCTCCGGCGTCAGTGGCGGAGCAGGCCCGAATGCGACTCAATATTATCACCGAGCTGGAACAGCGGCTGGATGAGCATGCCCGGATGGATTTCGCCTTTCTGTACAGTGAAGCAACCAGTCTGCTCAGCGTCGGTTATAACTGTGACACCAATATGCCTGACAAGAGCCACTACGATCTCCTGCCGTCTGAAATCCGCCTGACCAGTTTTCTTGCCATTGCGACTAATCAGCTGCCTCTTAAAAGCTGGTACGCGCTGGGTCGATTGTTTACCACGATTGATAATGAAACTGCCCTGATGTCATGGAGCGGATCCATGTTTGAATATCTGATGCCGAATCTGGTGATGCCCACCTGGCCCGGCAGCCTGCTCGATGAAATGAGTCAGTCGGCGGTTATACGCCAGATTCACTGGGGGAAAGAACGCGGGGTACCATGGGGTGTTTCAGAGTCGGGCTATCATGCTTTTGATGTTCAGCATAATTATCAATATCAGGCATTTGGCGTACCGGGGCTCGGTCTGCGCAGGGGGCTTGCCGATGACATGGTGGTTGCTCCTTACGCCACGCTGCTGGCGCTGATGGTTTCCCCGCAGAAAGCCTGTGAGAACCTGTTCAGGCTGCAAAAAAATGGTGCACGCGGAGAATACGGTTTTTATGAAGCGCTGGACTATACCCCCTCACGTCTTGCAACCGGTCAGCTCTATGCGGTGGTACAGTCCTGGATGGCGCATCACCAGGGTATGGCATTTCAGGCGCTGGCTCATGTGCTGCTTGACACCCCCATGACTGAACGCTTTATGTCCAGCACGGTATTCCGGTCAGCGAGTCTGCTGTTACAGGAGCGCGTGCCGGATGCGGTCGATCTGTACAGTCCGCGCCGTCATTTTGAATCTCATGAGGGCATGGTCAAACCCGTTCGCTATGAACCCCGTATTTTCTATAGCGTGGATACCCCCGCCCCGGATATTCAACTGCTGTCCAACGGCCATTATCATCTGATGTTGACCGCGGGCGGCGGCGGTTATAGTCGCTGGAATGATATTGCACTAACGCGCTGGCGCAGTGATACCACCCGTGATAATTGGGGAGCATTCTGCTACATCCGCGATACCCAGACGGGAGATGTGTGGAGCAATACCTGGCAACCAACAGGCTACACCAGCGGACAAGACGAGGAAGTGTTGTTCACCGATGCGGGGGCAGAATTCAGACGCAGCTTCGGGGGACTCAGCGTCAAAACTCAGGTGGTGATCTCTCCGGAGGATGATGTTGAATTGCGACGGCTCACACTGATTCATCGTGGTCGCAAGCCTCGCTCTCTGGAGCTGACAACCTATGCTGAAGTGGTACTGGCACCTGATGCCAGCGATCTGGCACACCCGGCATTCAGCAATTTGTTTATTCAGACTGAGCTGGCTCCTGAGCGTGACGCTATTCTTTGCCACCGGCGCCCGCGCTCACCGGATGAACCGGGCCCTTGCCTGTTTCACATGATGGTGGTGCACGGCGATAACCGACATAACGTGTCGTTTGAAACGGACAGGGCAAGGTTTATTGGACGTGGCAGAAACCCTGCGAATGCCCAGGCAATAGAGACGGGAGGGATGCTAGGCAACACGTCGGGCTCGGTGCTGGATCCGATACTGGCAATTCGCAACGCCATTATTCTGCAGCCGGGGCAGCCGGTTACGATTGATATCATTTATGGCATCAGCGAGACCCGTCAGCAGAGCCTGGCGTTGCTGGAGAAATATCGCGATTACCCTATCGCCGATCGCGTCTTTGAACTGGCCTGGTCTCACAGTCTGGTGGTATTGCGCCAGATGAACGCCAGTGAAGATGATGCCACGTTGTTCAATAGTCTCGCCAGCGCTGTGCTTTACCCTGTCCAGGAGCTGCGCGCCGAAGGCCAGGCGATCGGCCGCAACCGGCGTGGCCAGTCCGGACTGTGGGGCTGGGCAATTTCAGGGGATCTGCCGATAGTGCTGCTGAGTATAACCAGCGAGGAAAGTATCCCCTCAGTGACCACACTGATTCAGGCACACCGTTACTGGAGACAGAAAGGGCTGGATGTTGATTTAGTTATCCTGAATAACAGCCCCGGCGGCTACCAGCAGGGATTACAAAATCAGATTATGGAGTTAATTTATGCCGGGTCTGAAGCCAGTTTGCTGGATAAAAAGGGCGGGCTTTTTGTCCGCAACGGTGAGCATCTCTCCGCTGAGGATAAGTTGCTTTTGATGAGCGTGGCCTGTCTTTATCTTGATGACCGTGCAGGGGGTATTAATGAGCAGCTTAACCAGCGTATTCATACCCTGAAATCGCCGGCAAGGGCATTCATTCCGCGTGCTGTGCGCGAGCGTAATCAACATACGGACTGGAGCCCTGATACCAGTCAGTTATGCCATTTCAATGGGTACGGTGGATTTTCTCAGGATGGGCGGGAGTATCAGATCGTCCTTCGGGAAAATGCGCTTACACCGGCTCCCTGGTCGAACATACTGGCAAATTCTCGTTTTGGCAGTGTGATCTCAGAGGCAGGGCAAGCCTATACCTGGTATGAGAATGCCCATGAATACCGGTTGACGCCGTGGGAGAACGATCCGGTGAGCGATCGCAGCGGCGAGGCATTTTACCTGCGCGATGAAGAGAGCGGGGAGTGCTGGTCGCCGACGGCTTTACCTGTTCGCGGAAACGGTGACTACCTGACCCGCCATGGTTTTGGCTACAGCGTTTTTGCCCATCGTGAGAGTGGTATAGACAGCGAGCTGACGGTCCTGGTTGCTGAGGAAGATCCGGTTAAACTGGTGCTCCTGACGCTCAGTAACTCTTCGGGACGGACACGTCAACTTTCCGTCACAGGCTATGTAGAGTGGACGCTCGGAGAAACACGAACGCGCTCAGCCCCTCACATTGTGACACATGTGGCCAGAACGCCCGGAGGTTGCGGGGTGCTTGCGAATAACTTTTATGGTGATAATGGTGCCGGCCGAACTGCATTTTTTGCCGTCAGCGGTAATGACTGTTCTCTGACAGGGGACCGCCGGGAGTTTATTGGCCGTAATGGTTCCCTTCACGCTCCGTCGGCCATGAAACTGCAAAAGCTTTCTGGTAAGACGGGGGCCGGTCTGGATCCCTGCGGAGCGGTGCAATCGGCGGTTACATTAATTGACGGGGACCAGAGGACGTTTATTTTTATCCTCGGCGCAGAGGAGAATGATGTTTGTGCTCAGGAGACGCTGGCCCGCTACATGAACGAGGATACGGTCCGCCAGGAGCTGAACCGGATTCATAATCACTGGCACAATGTGCTCGATAAAATCGTAGTTAACACCCCCGACATGTCAGTAAATTTACTGGTTAATGGCTGGCTGTTGTATCAGACGGTCGCCTGCCGTCTTATGGCCCGGAGTGGCTACTATCAGTCTGGCGGTGCATTTGGTTTTCGCGATCAGCTGCAGGATACGCTGGCTCTGAGCCACGCTGCTCCGGACCGGATGCGTGAACAGATAATACTCTGTGCATCACGGCAGTTTATCGAGGGGGATGTGCAGCACTGGTGGCACCCTCCACACGGCAACGGTGTGCGTACCCGCTGTTCCGATGACTATCTTTGGCTGCCGCTTGCTGTTTGCCACTATGTTGAAACGACGGGGGATATGGATGCACTGGAAATACGCATTCCTTATCTGGAGGGACGCCCGCTTCAGCCTGGTGAAGAGTCTGTCTATGACACGCCGGTCATCAGCGGCACCGAAGAGACACTCTGGTTACACTGCGTCAAAGCTATTCACTATGGACTTCGCTTCGGGGAGCATGGCCTGCCACTGATGGGGGCTGGTGACTGGAATGACGGGATGAACCGGGTGGGTATCGAAGGCAAAGGTGAAAGCGTCTGGCTGGGCTTCTTCCTGTACGACATTTTGCAGAGGTTTGCAGCGCTTGCGGAGCGCAGGCTGGATGAAAGCGTCGCCGCGATGTGCCGTTCACAGGCCCTGAGCCTGCAAAGCAATCTCGAAGCCCACGCCTGGGATGGGGAATGGTACCGGCGCGGGTATTTTGACGATGGTACTCCCCTGGGATCGAAAAGCTCACAGGACTGCCGGATTGATGCGATTGCGCAGAGCTGGTCTGTATTGTCCGGCGCCGCGAGCCCGGGACGGTGCGCAAAGGCCATGCAGGCGCTGGATAAGCACCTTGTGGATAACGAAGGAGGGCTGATCAAACTGTTAACGCCTCCTTTCGACGGACACGGTCCAAATCCGGGCTACATACAGGGGTACCTGCCAGGCGTGCGGGAAAACGGAGGGCAGTATACGCATGGCGCCATCTGGGCAGTGATGGCCTTTGCCCGAATGGGGAATGCCGGACGAGCCTGGCAACTCTGGTCAATGCTCAACCCTATAAATCATACCCTGAATGCGGACTCTGTCGGGATTTATAAAGCTGAGCCTTATGTCATGAGTGCTGATGTCTACAGCGTCGCTCCTCATACCGGTCGTGCAGGGTGGAGCTGGTATACCGGTTCCGCAGGCTGGGCCTGGCGTTTACTTACCGAGGAATTACTGGGGATAAAACGTTCCGGCACTGAGTTTAGTGTTCATGCCCGGTTACCGGATGAGTGGTCGTCTTTTTCTATGGCATATCAATATGGTGAAAGCCATTATCAGATTAGTGTTTCACGTGGCGATGCAGAATATTGCGTGACGCTGGATGGTGTTCTCCTCCCTGATGACAGAATACCGCTGAAGGATGATGGACAAAACCATACGGTTGAGATCATTCAGAACTGACACTGATCCCGGAGGTGCATTAACGTCTGCCGTTAATGCGCTGATTATCCCTGAGAACATCAATCGCAGTCTGCATGGCGATTTTGTCATCCCGCCTTTTTTGTTTGGCCTGCATGACCTGAAGGTATTCCAGCAAGGTGCGGGTATTAATCGGTCGGCCCTGTTTACCCACAGCCAGCACGGCTTCGCCAAGAATAATTTTCACAGGCGGTAGTTGTGCCGGATACCAGTCAAGGGTGTCTTCTGATTTCATCTTAAATTTCTCACGGAAGGGTAGTGTATCATAAATAAGACGTTCAATTTTCAATATCTGATATCCTGATTCAGACACAACTTAACATAACTTATGCCAGTTATTTTTATATTAAAGCGTATAATAATTACTCTATTCCTCAGAGAATTATTTATGTCTTATACAAATGGGCTCAGGTATTTTAAAGAAAGACCGGTTCATGTTGCCTGCCCGGTATGTGCACACAGAGCCGATCAGAAAGCAGGTAAACTAAGAAAAGATGCGGTTCTTGAGTGCCCTGCCTGCGGACTGTTGTTCAGACCTTCAGAATGCTGGTGTATCGGCGGCTGATCAGCTTCTGCCACTTAACGTCAGTGATGTCGGAAAATGACAACATTCCTCCTGTACTGCTGTTGTCGAGGGTATGATAATGAAATCTAAAAAATCTGTTTTTATTGAAGGGCATATCATGTCGAACAGCTGTCACGGACAGGCTGGCCAACCTTTCTGTATTCACCGGGTCAGGTTTAGTAATGGTAAATATGCGATTATTCGGGTGGCATCCGGGATATGTTTCAAACCAGGCGAAATTATTCAACGAAACGATTGTGAGTGGTTTTATAAACTTACCAAAATTCGGCTTCTTTCTTTTGAGTACCTTGATGATGATGAATCAAGAAGACAATTTCTTGAGTATCAATGATAAAACATGGATTTATAACAGAATAACTTTGCTGGCTTACAATTCATTCCTGACTCTTTAAATTCTTTACCAGTCATTGCAAAGTTATTTTTTTCTGAATTTAGATGACTTTAAATTGTCTAAAACAGAATGTATCGCTAAAGACGAATTGCTTCATTGTTTTCCTTTTGCGTTATAACCTTCATTAGCATTAAGGAAATTTATGGCACAGACTTTTACTCATAATTTACTTCATCCTCGCCACTGGCTTACCTGGTCTGGTTTGGGTCTGCTGTGGCTTCTCGTTCAACTTCCTTACCCGGTTTTACATACTCTGGGCTCTGGCCTTGGAAAAATATCCAGACCCTTTCTGAAACGCCGGGAAGGAATTGCGATTAGAAATATCGAACTGTGCTTTCCCGAGATGACACCGTTTGCCCGTAGCCAGATGGTCAATAAAAACTTTGTTTCTCTCGGGCTGGGTCTGATGGAAACAGGAATGGCCTGGTTCTGGAGCGATGCGAGAGTCAAAAAATGGTTTGATGTCGAAGGGCTTGAAAACCTGACCGGTGCGACCAGAGGGGTAATGGTTGTCGGGATACATTTTATGTCCCTTGAATTGTGTGGAAGAGTAATGGGGTTATGCCATCCTATGATGGCAACGTATCGTCCACACAATAATCCATTAATGGAATGGGTACAGACAAAAGGGCGTATGCGTTCAAATAAGGCGATGATTAATCGACGTAATTTATCCGGTTTTGTTCATGCGCTAAAAGCAGGTGAAGCCGTTTGGTTTGCACCAGACCAGGATTATGGGGCTAAGGGAAGCGTTTTTGCACCTTTTTTCTCGGTAAAAAAAGCAGCCACGACGAACGGAACGTATGCTCTGTCAAAACTCGCTGGTGCACACTTGATCACACTTAGCATGATTCGACGTAGCGATAAAAAAGGTTATCACATGTATATCAGCAATCCGTTGTCAGGCTATCCAGGGGAAGACAAAATCGCCGCAGCGGCTTATATGAACAAGATCATCGAGCGTGAAATTCTCCGTGCCCCTGAGCAATACCTGTGGATGCATCGCAGGTTCAAAACGCGTCCTGAAGGCGAAGTCTCTTTATACAAATGAACCACTCTACTTGTCATGAGCCAGAATCTGTCTTTCTTGCCACTGCGTATTTGTAAAAAATGGGACAGGGGATTATTCGATCGGCTTCATGTTAACGATGGCGTAACTGACAACTAAGGTTAATCAATTGAATCTGTTCGGATTTGAAGGTCCGTTTTTCGCTCATGAGGGACAACCATACTCAGGTCTCTAACATTGCAGGAGATTTGAGCATGAACACATCACCGTGGAACAAAGACCGTATCATCGGCCAAAAAAGACCACTTCAGATATCTCATGTCTGGGGGATTCGAATCCGGCTTGAACAGGAAGGTAAAACACGTGATTTAGCTCTGTTCAATATGGCCTTGGACAGTAAGCTACGAGGCTGTGATCTGGTCAAACTCAAAGTATCTGATGTTGCATATGGTAGTTCTGTTTCAAGCAGAGCAACGGTGTTGCAACAAAAAACCGGTAGTCCTGTTCAATTTGAGATAACCAAAGGGACAAGAGAATCTGTTGCTGCATTGATAAAGCTTTGCAATTTGCACAGTAAAGACTACTTGTTCCGGTCTAGGGTCGGAACTAACCGGCACATATCAACCCGGCAATACAGCCGAATTTTTCATGAATGGGTAGAAAAGCTTGGTCTCGAAGCTTCGCTTTATAGCACTCATTCCATGAGAAGAACGAAACCTTACCTGATATACAAGAAAACCAAGAATCTCCGGGTGATCCAACTTCTGTTAGGCCATAAGAAACTGGAAAGCATAGTCCGTTATCTGGGCATTGAAGTCGATGATGCGTTAGAGATCTCTGAATCAATTGAAGTTTAAGGACGGTTGTCAGGGCTGCAACAGCAGCCCTGTGCCAAAAGCAGTCGTTTTGCGATAAAAATCTGCCAACCAATGGTCGACAGACAGGTTGAGTATATTAGTTACGTACTGCAAGATGCACCGCCCATAGCAAGTATGCCAACCCGGTTAGCTAGCTTATATAATGAGCAGCAACTCCCTTTACTCTCGAAGGCGCAGGTTCACTTTATTTAGTGCCCTCGCTCTGTTTAACCAGAGCAAAACTCCGACAGCTCCGAGACTGAACAGCGACATACAATAAAGTGCATAAAATGCGCCGAAGTATTGCGCCACTGTACTGGTTATACCGGTGAAAACAGTGGCGGTCATTACCTGCACACGCCATGACATCGCACTGGCTTTTGCAACCTGTGTCTGCGGGAAGTTCCTCAAAATACCAAACGTACCCAAAGCAAATACAATATTCGATGCCATATGCGCACTGAAGATAAGAACCAGTCCGGTGTATGGATATCCGGCAGATAGCGGTAATAGAAAATAGCTTCCAATAAATAAACTCAGACAGGTCAGCAACAACCTGTTATTAGCGGCATACTGCTGCAATTTACTGGCATCCAGCATCATCGGCCCGCAAAGCTGTCCAAGACTTCGTGCAAATAGTAGCGGCAAGGCCAGCCCGGCAGAATCTTCAGGTCTTATTTCTTGTGCCAGTGCAGGTAAAAGCGCCATCGCGGGAGATCCCACAGCGGCAAGCGCAGGTAACAACAAAATGCTTCTTTTTTGCAAGGGTGAAATGACGCACCAGAGGGATTTCTGTCTGACCGGCGTAGCCTCAGTTGGCCAACGTTCTGCTCCGCAAAAAGCAGCAGCAGACATCATAAGCAGAATCGTAGATGCCGTAAAACTAAGGGCATCAATGGCAAGCAGATACTGCGCAGCAATCCGGTCAAACAGAAGAACACCCAGTCCGGTCCCCAACAATACCTGTGAGGCAAAAATGATGGTTTCCATAGCCGTTGCAGCTGGGAGTTCATCGTGGCGCAATCCACGTTTGAACAACAACGTCAGCGCCGGGTAACTTATGCCGCTGAGTAGCGCTTCAATACACTGCACGACCAGTAGCGCCGGCACGTTATGATACAGCGAACCATACAAGGGAAAAACAAGCGCAAGCAGACCAGATATCTCGGTAAAAATCAGGATTCGAAGTGGTGATGTCTTCTTACACAGTCTCTCGCCCCAGATGCTGCCAATAAAGCTGGGCAGCATCGACAATATGTACACGATGGTAAGTGTCGCAGGAGAAGCATGCCAGTGTAAAAGCTGACCGAAAATAATGACCTGAGTAAATCCATTGCCCAGCGATGACAGGATATAGGCAACCCCAAGGAAACGAAGCCAGTGATGGCTGCGAAGCGCACCAATAAGCGCAAACAGTAACGTGTTCATACAGAAAGATTCTCATCTTAAATAACAGAAGCCCACGCAGCCCACGGCAACGCGGAAAATAAGCACTGTTAAAAGAGAAAATCTTTACATCGGAAACGGTAACCTACGTGAAATCGATACATTACTTTAGCATAAAAAAAGGAGAGTATTTTTGAAGTTGAATGTCCGTTCTTCGCTGTGAGTTCAACTGATGGACGCAACACTTATTGCAGTGAGCGTTACCTTGAGTTTAATGCCAGCCTGGTACAGTCAGGTTGACAGTACTTGTTTCAGACTTTCGTCATTAAAAACGGTTCCGGTCTTCAGGACGCCATAACACCAGTGCACCAGTTTCCGCATCAGCGCGCTAATGGCCACCATTTTAGGTTTACCCCGCAGGCACATCTCATCGTAAATATTACGCATTCGCTTATTGGAGATTTTTCCGCACAGCGCAGACATGTAAAGCTTCGCTCTCAACTGAGGTGGACCAATTTTCGACATCCGGGGTCGGCTCCGGACCGATGTGTCTGAGCGTTTCTCGATCGGCACCACGCCCAGAAATGCAGCAGCCTGCTCAGCTGACGCAAAGTTATGGCTGCGAAGCACGACCAGCATATGCATCCCCAGCTGGGGACCAACCGATTACCATTCAACCTGATGTACTGGTGTGAAAGGTGAAGCGGAGGGCCATGTGCTGCTAAACAAGGTTCAGCGGTACCTACTCTTCTGACCTTAAGGGAAGGGAGCGGCTCACTATGCTTCAGTGTTGGTTGCTAATCACCACAAACTGTTAGATACAAGGGAAGGGATGGATAGGCAGAATCTTTCGGTATGGAAACAGGCTTCGCCGGGCTACGGCGCCATTAGCCTACGGTACTCCATTCAACAGCTGCTGACGCGGCATAGGGGAAGATTCTCGTCGGTCTTTGTTAACCTGGTAATTTTAGACAAAAGAATAATAAAAATGGCCATCGTATCAGGTCAGTACTAATATATTTGGGAGAGACTTCCCAGTATTAATTAGAGAAAATTAAATTATTTTCTGTATTATTTTATTTACTGATAATAACATCCACATATAACTATATCTCAACATAGCTTTCTGGAGAGACGTTCAACATGATTATATTTTTTATGAAATGATATATCTATGAAATCATTATTACATTAATTTTTGGCCTCATTCTGGCGTTGCCGGTAATGATAGCCGGTTTATTTTACTTAATGGATCTAGCGCTGCCCCCCTCTTTTTCTTTTATATTCAGGGTTATAAAAAGAAAGGAAAATTAAGGATGCTTTTAACCTAGCCTTATTGTATCGATAATACTGACGACTTTTGTTCTATTTATTAGAGATCAGAGCGACTGTACGAATAAATATGAATCTGGTAGTCCGTCTGCTGCTGTATGTGAGACACAAAAGGGCTCTGGATTTAGATAACGCATAACTCGACGAAACATCTATACTTTCTGTCTGTCCAGAGGTGGTGAGTATGTGCGGACTTTTTTCCCTGTCGATGACCCGCGAAGATTATCTATCACTGATTTCCAATGAATCCGAACGAGATATTGCCTACGACCCCGAACCTATTGGTCGCTTCAACGTAGCGCCAGGCACCCAGGTTTTATTGCTGAGCGAATGTGACGACAGCTACACCTTGATCGGGGTCTGAGGACCAATGGAACGAAAACGTACGTTAAGGAAATAACTCATTGTTATAATTGATATTATTTATCGTAGTGAAATGAAAGCCCGCATTAAACAATGTTTCAGCCTCAAATGACTTTTTGTTGCCTACCCCGCTAACGCAACGACACCACGCCATGGCATTGTAAAGCCGCATAGTGATGCCTAGTGTTACATATGAAAAAAAATATATATTTTTGACTTGTTATTTCGAAAGAGAGACAATATTCATTCATAACAGGAGCACATAATGCCAAAAATCGCATCCCTACAACTCTTTAAGAATCTGTCCGATGAAACCCGTCTAGGGATCGTACTGCTGCTCAGAGAGATGGGAGAGCTGTGTGTGTGCGACCTTTGCACTGCGCTAGAACAGTCACAGCCCAAGATCTCCCGCCATCTGGCAATGCTTCGGGAAAGTGGCCTATTGCTAGATCGCAAGCAGGGAAAATGGGTTCATTACCGCTTATCTCCGCATATTCCTTCCTGGGCTGCCCAGGTGATTGAGCAGGCCTGGTTAAGCCAACAGGACGACGTACAGGCCATCGCCCGTAAGCTGGCATCAGCCAACTGCTCTGGCAGCGGTAAGGCTGTTTGTATCTAAAAAATTTGCCTGTACATATATGTTTTTACGAATGTGAGGTGTTAAAGATGAAAACGTTAACGGTGTTTGATCAGGCGATGTGCTGCAGTACCGGCGTTTGTGGTTCAGATGTCGATCAGGTTTTGGTCGATTTTTCTGCTGATGTGCAATGGCTGAAAGGGCGTGGGGTCCCGATCGAACGTTATAACCTGGCGCAGCAGCCTATGAGCTTCGTTCAGAATGAGAAAGCGAAAGCTTTCCTTGAAGCTTCTGGAGCTGAAGGGCTTCCACTGCTGTTACTCGATGGTGAAACGGTGATGGCCGGGCGATACCCAAAACGCGCTGAACTGGCTCGCTGGTTTGGTATACCGCTGGAAAAGGTGGGTTTAGCTTCCACCAGTTGCTGTGGTGGTAAAACTTTCTGTTGTTGAGTATCTCAGGAGGACATATGAAATTCTTACAGAATATCCCGTCTTACCTGTTTTTCACCGGTAAGGGAGGTGTAGGCAAAACTTCGATTTCCTGCGCAACAGCTATACGTCTGGCTGAACAGGGAAAGCGTGTTCTGCTTGTCAGTACCGACCCGGCTTCTAACGTCGGTCAAGTATTCGATCAGACTATCGGTAACACTATCCAGCCCGTGACTGCTGTGCCTGGTCTTTCAGCTCTGGAGATTGACCCGCAGGACGCCGCCCAGCAATACCGCGCCAGAATCGTTGACCCTATTAAAGGTCTTTTGCCTGGTGACGTTGTTAACAGCATCAGTGAACAGCTTTCAGGAGCTTGTACGACAGAGATTGCTGCGTTCGACGAGTTTACTGGCTTACTGACCGACACTTCTCTGCTGACCCGCTTCGATCACATCATTTTTGATACAGCGCCGACTGGCCACACGATTCGCCTTCTCCAGCTTCCCGGTGCCTGGAGTAGCTTCATTGAAAGTAATCCAGATGGTGCTTCCTGTCTTGGCCCAATGGCCGGGCTGGAAAAGCAGCGTGAGCAGTATGCTCATGCGGTAGAGGCGTTATCCGATCCTGAAAGTACCCGCCTGGTTCTGGTTGCACGACTGCAAAAATCTACGCTGCAGGAAGTCGCCCGCACCCATGAAGAACTCGCCGCAATTGGCCTGAAAAAACAGTACCTGGTTATTAATGGTGTGCTACCTAAAGCCGAAGCTGAACATGACGCCCTGGCCGCTGCAATATGGCAACGGGAACAAGAAGCGCTGGCAAATCTTCCTGCTGGGTTATCTGGCTTGCCGACAGATACACTATTCCTTCAACCTCTGAACATGGTTGGTGTCTCCGCATTGAAAGGCCTGCTCAACGAACACGCTGAGATAGCATCGCTTCCTGAACAAAGCATACAGAACAAGCCAGAGAATATGTCGCTGTCTGCCATGGTTGATGATATCGCCCGCAGTGAACACGGTTTGATTATGCTGATGGGCAAAGGTGGCGTAGGTAAAACCACGATGGCTGCTGCTATCGCCGTCCGACTTGCGGACATGGGTTTTGATGTGCATCTCACTACCTCAGATCCTGCCGCGCACCTGAGTACAACGCTCAATGGCAGCCTCAAAAATCTGCAGGTCAGCCGAATCAACCCTCACGATGAAACTGAACGCTATCGTCAGCATGTTCTTGAGACGAAAGGCAGGGATCTGGATGAGGCAGGGAAACGGCTGCTCGAAGAGGATTTACGTTCTCCTTGCACAGAAGAGATTGCAGTATTCCAGGCGTTTTCACGTGCAATCCGTGAAGCAGGTAAACGGTTTGTGGTCATGGATACGGCACCTACCGGGCATACGCTATTACTGCTTGATGCTACCGGGGCTTATCACCGTGAGATAGCCAGGACGATGGGGGATAAAGGTCATTTTACCACTCCGATGATGCAGCTTCAGGACCCGGAACGTACCAAAGTCCTGCTGGTCACTCTGCCTGAAACCACACCTGTACTGGAAGCGGCAAACCTGCAGTCCGATCTTGAGCGTGCGGGGATTCATCCCTGGGGCTGGATTATCAATAACAGCCTTTCGATTGCACAGACACATTCACCACTACTTTGCCAGCGAGCCCGACAAGAGCTTCCTCAAGTCGAGGTTGTGAAAAACCAGCATGCAAGCCGCATAGCGTTAGTACCGGTAATGGCTGCAGAGCCCACTGGCATCGAGAAACTCAGAGAGCTGGTCGTTTAATTTTTTTTGTATACACAGGGCGGCAGAACCGTCCTGTCTGGAGGATTT
Source organism: Klebsiella sp. CN_Kp073 (assembly GCF_040065495.2). Lineage (NCBI taxonomy): Bacteria > Pseudomonadati > Pseudomonadota > Gammaproteobacteria > Enterobacterales > Enterobacteriaceae > Klebsiella > Klebsiella sp. CN_Kp073. Next base: position 27,151 of record NZ_JBEAIT020000002.1, on the reverse strand, counting down.
ATGTTACTGGCAGGCGCTATTTTTGTCCTGACCATCGTTTTGGTTATCTGGCAACCGAAGGGGTTAGGGATCGGCTGGAGTGCGACACTGGGCGCAGTACTGGCGCTGATCTCTGGCGTAGTCCATTTTGGTGATATTCCTGTTGTGTGGAATATCGTCTGGAATGCGACGGCGACCTTTATTGCCGTGATTATTATCAGCCTGTTGCTCGAGGAATCCGGCTTTTTTGAATGGGCGGCGCTGCACGTTTCACGTTGGGGTAATGGTCGTGGACGTTTGCTGTTCACCTATATCGTCTTGCTCGGTGCAGCGGTGGCGGCACTGTTTGCCAACGATGGTGCGGCACTTATTCTGACGCCGATAGTCATCGCAATGCTATTGGCATTAGGGTTTAGCAAAGGCACGACACTGGCATTTGTCTTGGCCGCCGGGTTTATTGCCGATACGGCCAGTCTGCCGCTTATCGTGTCCAACCTGGTTAACATCGTTTCTGCAGACTTCTTTGGGCTGGGTTTCACTGAGTATGCGTCGGTAATGGTGCCGGTGGATATCGCCGCCATTATCGCCACGCTGGTGATGTTGCATCTGTTCTTCCGCAAAGATATTCCGCCGACTTACGACCTGCCTCTCCTGAAAGCACCGGCAAAAGCGATTAAAGATCTGGCAACCTTCAGAACCGGCTGGATAGTGTTGATCCTTCTTCTGGTTGGCTTTTTCGTCCTTGAGCCGTTGGGTATCCCGGTCAGCGCGATTGCTGCTGTAGGGGCTGTCATTCTGTTTGCGGTGGCTAAGCGAGGTCATGCCATTAACACTGGCAAAGTGCTTCGCGGTGCGCCATGGCAGATCGTCATCTTCTCTTTGGGAATGTATCTGGTGGTCTATGGCCTGCGTAATGCCGGTCTAACAGAATATCTCTCCAGTGTGCTGAACGTGCTGGCAGATAAAGGGCTTTGGACCGCGACGTTTGGTACCGGCTTCCTGACGGCTTTCCTGTCCTCCATCATGAACAATATGCCTACCGTGCTGGTTGGCGCTCTCTCTATTGATGGCAGCACCGCAACAGGCGTTATCAAAGAGGCGATGATTTATGCCAACGTGATTGGCTGCGATCTGGGGCCAAAAATTACACCGATTGGTAGCCTGGCAACGCTGCTCTGGCTGCATGTCCTTTCACAGAAGAACATGACCATCACCTGGGGATACTATTTCCGCACCGGGATCATCATGACTCTGCCTGTGCTGTTTGTAACGCTGGCCGCGCTGGCGCTACGTCTCTCTTTCACTTTGTAATGAGATACTGATATGAGCAACATCACAATTTATCACAACCCAGCCTGCGGCACGTCGCGTAATACGCTGGAGATGATCCGCAACAGCGGTATCGAGCCGACCGTTATTCTTTACCTTGAGACTCCACCTTCATGCGATGAGCTGGTCAAACTCATTGCGGATAACCAGCCCTGCCACGTTTGATATCAGTTCGGGCTTCGCCGGCGCTTCCATCCCGTCGTCACAGAATAACGACGCATAGTATTTCCCGGTTGCGCTGCGACTCAACGTGATATTTTTCGGCATTCCTGTAATTTCACAATGTAAACGCGCTTCAATCGGCGAGATTTTCGGTATTTTTATCGCACCACCAAGGACTTTCCTTCTGTTTGTGGGGGAGTGAGTCTTATTGAACATCCTGTTGTCACCATAAATAAAGCGCACGCCTAAAGTCTGATCCATTCTTTTTATGACCGCCTATGCTTGCGTCCAGCACTGCAGGCACATGTTATCGTATCTAAACGAACCATTAACTCTTTAACGTAGGTTTTCGTTCCATTGGTCCGAAACCCCCACGAATGGCAACGAAAGGGAGGCTGATAGCGGTTTTTTCAATTTTCAGTCGTCAGGCTGCTAAGTTAAGCAAACTAGCCGTGTTATTCGAGTAACACGCATCTCCCGTCATTGGCGTGTGGCATGGGTTAACTTAGGGCTGGTGGACGCTGTGCGGTCTGCCAGCTCAACATAAAGGCCTGTGCCTGCTTGTGCGTTTTCGCCACCGGTTGCCCGGCACAATACAGGTCGCTACCTAATCCCACTCCTTCACATCCCGCTCGCAGGTAGTGCACCAGATTATCGGTCGTGATCCCGCCAACAGCATAAAGGACGGCATCAGCGGGTAATACCGCTCGCAAGGCGCGAATATACCCGGCCCCCACCTCTCCCGCTGGGAAAATTTTGAGTGATGATGCCCCCGAACGCAATGCGCTAAAGGCTTCGCTCGCCGTCTGGCAACCAACGCAAACCTCCATGCCGTAAGCGCGTGCTGCAGTGATCACCGCCGGGTCGGTATTGGGTGTCAAAATAAACTGACATCCCAGCGCAGCCAATATGGGGATGTTGCTCACATCGGTCACCGTACCAGCACCCACGCGCATCTTCCCGCCATAGTGTTTTACCGCTAGGGCAATGCTCTGTTGCCAGTCCGGGGAGTTCAGCGGGATTTCAACGGTAGTAAAACCCGCCCGGGCGATGGCCTCAATGTGCGCCAGAACTTCATCAGGCGTCACGCCCCGCAGAATGGCAACCAGCGGAAGGTCATTAGTCGTGTTCATGCAAAATGCTCCTAATACCAGCAAGAAAGGCGGCATCACCCTTGACCACACGGCAGGTGAGCCCGAATTGATGAAAAAGCGTTTGATAGCGTACCAGCAGGCTGTCGCTGCCGATGATCACAAGTGTATCCTTTGGTGTAATATGGTAATGATTCTGCATACGGGCGATTTCATGACCGATCAAAAAGCCTGACAACGCGCTGTGCAGACAGGTGGGGTCAAGTGCGTTGCACAGCATGCGTGAACGCAGCAAAAATGCTCCCCGTGACAGGCAGGTCTCCTGAGCCCCCCACTGTGCGCCCTGCAAAAACAGAGCATCGCATTCCTGTTGGGGAGTGTGCGGCAACCGCAGTACGGATTGCGTTGACAGAAGATGGAATAATTCACCGGTCATGATGGTTTGAAAATCACGTACTATGCCATTTTCTACGCTCACCCATTTGCTGTGAGTGCCGGGAAAGACATACCAGTGTTCATCGCCCAGTGCGCCGTAAAGCTGTGTCTCCTCACCGCGCATAACGTTAAACGTATCCGGCCCAGGTAGCTGCAATCCTGGAACGATAAAGACCGGGAAGGGCCTAACCTCTTCCACAACGGTCAAATGGTCGGCCAGAGACGCGATGGCTGTCGGGCAGGTCAGATAAGGTGCGTTCACCCAGCCCATATTGCTGCCGATCATACCGCTCATGATGACCTGCGTACTTGCAGCGAGCGGAACCGGGCAGGTGGCTAACAGAGTTTGCCAAAGATCACTGAACCCACCAGGCTTTTGCCGCATCACCCCTTGAGCGCTGGCGTATTGCCAGACGCATTCACCGTCCTGCCAGACCCACAGGCGTAAGTTACTCGATCCCCAGTCGACAGCAATATAATTATCAGCACTGAACATACGACGTTCCTGATGGTGAAAAGGAGCCTGTTACCAAGCTCCAGTGAGAAGAATTACTGCTCGCTAATTTCCATTTTCTTGTCGAAGTTGATGCACAACGAACAGATGAGGTAACCCACAGCTGCCAGGGCGAAGAACATCATGGCGGCGTAGTAGTTACCGGTGGCCTGCACCAGGAACCCGATAAAAATCGGCAGGATAGCGGCGAAGAGGTTACTGGTGAAATTCATAGTGCCGCAGATGGTGCCCGCCACGGATTGCGCACCCAGCAGGCCCGGAATCGACCAGTACACACTGGCCCAGCGCAGCGGGAACAGGGCGATAGTTAGCAAGGTAATGGCAACGCCCGGCGTTGAGCTTTGTGCACACAGGAAAATGCCAACACCGGCGGTAATTGCGGAAATGGCGAGCATGGTGTGCATGACGCGGCTGGTTTTCCCACCTCTTGCACGCCATTTATCCATGATGTAGCCACCGGTTAACTGGCCCACGAAACAAAGCAGGAAAATAATGGCCATCGCGCCCCCCATAGATTTAATGTCAAAACCATAGGTAGCCTGGAAATATAGCGGGAGCCATGTCATCAGCCCGTAGAATACAAAGCTATAGCATACCCAGCCGCCAATAAGAGCAAGAACGTTACGCTGTTTTAAATAGGGTTTGATATCTGCCAGACGGTATTTTTTCGCCTGTGTGGAAGACCCGTTTGCAGCAGTGATATGTTCCAGTTCAGCCTGGTTAATTGACGGGTGTTCAGACGGATACGTGCGGATATACCACCATGCAACAATCCCCACCACAATTGTACCAATGCCTGCCACTACAAAGGCCATGCGCCAGGAATCAAAGAAAGCGATCAATCCGGCGATGATCACAGCACCCATTGCCGTGCCCAGCGGCGCGCCGCCGTCCAGCAGCATGGAGCCACGACCGCGCTCTGTTGGCGTCAGCCATGTCCCCATCAGTTTCGCACCTGCGGGCATAATCGGGGATTCGGTGATCCCCAGCCCCAGGCGCGAAATGGAAAGAGTAAAGATAGAGTGGCACAGTGCGGCAATCGCCTGGCAGGCACCCCATAAAATGGTCGCCAGCGCGATAATGTTGCGGGCTTTAAATTTATCGGCAATCACCCCACTGGGAATTTGCATTAGCGCATAGGCCCAAAAAAAGGCGCTATGAATCACCCCTACCACGCGCGTGTCGGTAATACCAAATTCATTCGTGATATGCGGCATGGCAATCGATAACGAGGTACGGTCAATGTAGTTTATCGCGCCCAGAATAAGCATCACGATAAATATTCGCCATCGAACGGTTGTGGCTTTTAATTTTTCTTCTTCGGTATTAACGTTAACAATAGACATAGGGACTCCTTGCCATGCCCAATAATGGGTATGGCGGTACGAGGTATTATTATTAGATGTTAATTACATAATGGAGCCGATAGTCCAGGGCACGAATTCCTGGCTGCCGTATCCAAACTCTTCGCTTTTAGTTTTTTTGCCGGATGCCATCTCAAGGATCATCTGATAGAGCCTTTCGCCCACTTCGGCAATAGTCTCTTCTCCTTCCACGATAGTGCCGCAGTTAATGTCCATATCTTCTTGCTGCCGCGCCCAGAGTGCGTTGTTGGTGGCCAGTTTCAGGCTCGGCGTGGGTTTGGAGCCAAATGCTGAACCGCGCCCGGTGGTGAAACAGAGCAGGTTCGCCCCGCCAGCTATCTGCCCTGTGACCGCAATCGGGTCGTAGCCTGGGGTGTCCATAAACACGAAGCCCTTGGCGGTAACGGGTTCCGCATACTCATACACGGCGGTGAGATTGGTTGTTCCTGCTTTGGCAATCCCGCCCAGCGATTTTTCCAGAACGGTGGTCAGCCCGCCGACTTTATTCCCTGCAGAAGGGTTATTGTTCATTTCACTGCCGGTACGGCGGCAATAATCTTCCCACCAATGGATGCGCGCGATCAGTTTTTCGCCCACCTCGCGAGTGACGGCGCGGCGCGTCAGTAAATGTTCGGCACCGTAGATTTCTGAGGTTTCAGAAAGGATTGCTGTACCGCCTTGTGCCACAAGTTTATCAACCGCATAGCCGAGCGCTGGGTTAGCGGAAATTCCGGAATAGCTATCAGAGCCGCCGCACTCCAGCGCGAGGATGATTTCAGAGGCCGGAATGGGTTCGCGTGTCACCTGATTTGCCTGCGGCAACATGCTATTAATCAGGGCGATGCCTTTTTCGATAGTCTGCCGGGTGCCGCCGGACTCCTGAATCGTGAAGGTATGCAGCATAGGGCCATCGCTCAGCCCGTGCGCGTTCATCATGTCCTGAATCTGGCTGGATTCGCAGCCCAAACCAATTATCAGCACCCCCGCAAAGTTGGCGTGTGTGGCATAGCCGGCCATGGTACGGCGCATCACTTCCATGGATTCGCTTTTCGAACCAATGGCGCATCCGAAGCTTTGCGGTAGCGCGACAACACCATCAACATTCGGGTAATCACCCAGACCGTGCTGGCGGAAATGGTCTTCAATGGCGCGAACCACGGTGGCGCTACAGTTCACCGAGCTCAGCACACCAATATAGTTACGTGTGGCGATACGACCGTCCGCGCGACGGATCCCCATAAAGGTATCCTGATGTTGCGCGAGGGTGAGCGGCTGGCAATCTTCGCCCCAGGCGTAGTCGCGTTCAAAATCACCCATGCTGAGATTGTGCATGTGAATATGCTCGCCTAGGCGGATGAGCTGGGTGGCAAAACCGATAATCTGGCCGTAGCGTTTTACCGCGTCACCAGGCTGAATATCGCGGATAGCAATCTTATGCCCGGCGGGAATATCGCTCAGAACCTCCACATGTTCTTCTGCCAGCCAAGTTCCCAGCGGCACGGCTTGCCGGGCAATTACTACATCATCTTTTGGATTAAGCTTTAGTACAGGGTTGATATTCATTGTCATTGCTCTCTTGCTAAATTACTGACTGATACGGGCGAGAATATTTTTAACTTGTGCCGTTTTTTCGTCATTGAGGGGTAATGCTGGAGGGATAACGGCAGCGGATATATCCAGCCCGCTGAGTTTGATGGCGGTTTTGATAACTCCAAAAAACGGCTGCTCCAGAGCATAGAGTGGCGACAATTTCGCCAGTTGTTGTTGGAAAGCCTGCGCGGCATTCATGTCTTTCGCCAAAAAGGCCTCGTAAATGCCGCGCGTGATTTGCGGGGCGAAGTTAAAGGTTGCCGGAATACCGCCATGGCCGCCCAGTAGCAGTGTATCCAGCATATATTCATCATATCCGCTAAAAATAATAAAATCAGGACGGAACACATGGACGCGGTTAATGATTTCCCGGGTGTGGCTAATATTGTCAATGGTGTCTTTAATTCCGACTATATTTGGCACTTCTAGTGCCAGCCGGGTAATGACCTCGATGCCTATATCCTGCCCGGTCAGTTCCGGAAAGTTGTAGAGAAACACCGGCGTGTCGAGGGCTTCGGCAACCCGTTTATAGTGGGTAAAGCGAGCTTCTTCGCTTAATTTGGCGTAGTAAGGATTGACCACAAGCAGGCCATCTGCGCCGTGTTGCTGGGCGTGCAGGCCTACTTCGATGGTTTCTTTCGTGCCCGCACAGGCGATGCCAATCAGCACAGGCACACGCTGGTTAACCTGCTGCAGGCAGAATTCGGCAATACGCTTACGGTCTGTGGTGGAGAGATGCGGGAACTCGCCACCGCTACCCAAAATCAGCATGCCGTTGGCACCGCTTGCGATAACATGCTCGATCAGGCGTGCCATGCCCTCGGCATCAAACTCACCCTGTGCATTAACTATGGTAGGGACGGGGGGAAAAATACCACGAAATTTCTCTGACATCACATCTCCTTTTGTTCTGTATGTGGAACCAATGTTCAGTATGTGGAATTTAATAAAACAAATATTCTTCTAGTTCGTCAACGTTTTTTGTCGAAGAAGTGAACAATTGTGACCAGAGTCCAGGTTATGTTTGCCACTGCCGGGCTTTTTTCACGGCAGAATATTGAGCAAAAATCCTGCATTCTGCCTAGAGAGATTCGGGTATACTGATGTGAGTGTATGAATAACAAGATTAATCTGCTCATGAATCAGGACATCACAACCCCCGTTCCGGCGCTCGATAAGACAGTGAAAATCTGTAATTACCTTTTCAATTCGCCGGGGGCTACATTCAGCCAAATCCAGCAGGATTTAAGACTGCCGAAAAGCAGTACATCGTCTCTGCTGAATGCGCTGGTCGATCATCATCTGCTACGTCTGGAAAATGGGCGTTTTTTCCTTGGCCTCAAACTCTACGAGTGGGGCAACCGGTCGCTGGAACAGTTTGATATCCGTAATGTGGCACAGTCGGTACTGGAAAAGCTGCGCGATCAGACTGATCTCACCTGCCATCTCGGTATCCTGGATGAAGTTGCGCCTATTTATGTGCTGAAACTCGAAAATACCCAGGCGATTGGCATACGTTCATGGGTCGGAAAGAAGCTACCACTGCACAGTTCCGGAGTGGGTAAAGCGCTATGCGCCTGGCTCCCGAAGGAAAAAATTGACGAACTGTTACCAAATGAAAAGCTGGAGCGTTACACCGATACCACCATCACCAGCAAGACGATATTAATGCAGGAGCTTGCCAAAATCCGCGAACAGGGTTGGGCTTACGATAATGCGGAAGATTCTCCCGGCATTTTCTGTATTGCCGCACCGGTGTTTAATCACAAAAACGAAGTTATTGCGGCGGTGAGCATTAGTGGCGTCGATTTGCAGATGCCAAAAGACCGTATTCCGCTGTATTCGCAACTGGTTCGTGAGGCTTGTCAGACGCTGGCCGCAAAACTGGTATGAAGATAAGTTCACATAGCGCTGATGACTTCTGTACAAATGAATATTCATATAGCTAAATTGCAAGCAGTTTCCGACGGAATATTGACACTCGAGAGCAAGGTCCAAGCGGCTAAGCAAATGGCAGAAAACGTTAGCATGATTGTTCTGATTTCAGTTCAGTCCGCGGAGAATTTTATTGGAACAAACATTGAAGAGATTGCGGTATACGATGGTGATAAAATTAGGGAAAGCATTGCAAGGCTGATTCGTACATATAATGAACGTATTCAAAAAATCGAAAGTGATAAGTCATTAATGATTGAAGAGCCAAAATGGATTATTAAAATAATATCATAGTGTTTTTTCTGTTGAGAGAGTACATGGTGCCCACTGGCTTTACCCTTATTTTATCATTGAATATTCAATGTGTTGGGCTATTAGGTGTAATGAGTCCGGTGAAGAACCGACAGCATCTGAAGATCACAACATAACAGTCCAGGAAAACATCCGCAGCCCCAAAAGTGACATTAGCATATTGCAGTTACAGCCTTTGTCCAGGCTGTTTTTAAAGGTCCACTTTCTGGCTAAATTAAAATGTCCGCATGTGGGTTATGTTTCAGCTTTTGCCAAAGATTTCCTGGCTTCTTGTCTGGAGTTGCTGCAGAGCTTCCAGCATGTCGTCCTGGTTCAGGCTTCTTTGTGATTTCTTTCCGGGCTGTTTCTTTCTGCGTGAGGTCTGGCCGTCCAGTGATGGCAGGGCCTGCGAGCGGGTGTTGTCCCGTTTGTCCTGAACCAGCTTTATCATCTCCAGAGCACGTCCCAGGCGCTTGTTGTCAACGATGGCGCCCTGGTCCAGTTCTCCCAGCCGGTCGTAGGTTATGAAGGGCAGGGAAGTACCGTTAGCCCGGAGTTCGATGGTACCGTCCGGATACTGCCAGACATCAATGTACTTCCCCTGAAAACGTCGGTTTTCTTCATTATCTTCAAGCAGATAGAGCTTTTTATCATACTGTAATGTCAGGTTTTTTGAGACCTTACGTTGTTCACGCCAGGTGAATGTTGCTGCCAGATTTTCATTATTCTCGAGCGGACGGTGAACATCGAAATCGTGACGTGGCGGCTTCGCAAACCGGTGGTTGTAGTCAGCCATGAACTCTTCGGCAAAGGCGTTTGCAGCCTCGGGTGTACTGATACCGCGGAGCCGCAGCTCCTTGACGAGGCGATCCTGCAACGTAAGGTGGGCCCGCTCAACACGGCCCTTGGCAGAACTGGTATTGGCACAGATACCGGTGATATTCAGCTCGTTCATAGCACGGCCAAACTGAGTCTGGCCATCTCCGCCGATGGCCTGCTTATTGTTGATCCTGAAGACACTGGCCTTGTCGCTGTAGAATGCCAGAGGCTTACCGTAACGCTCCAGATAGCCCCGGGTGGCTTCAAAATAGGTGAAAGTGGACTCAGAACTGACGAACAGAAGCTGCATCAGCCGGCTGGTCGCATCATCAACGTAAACGAGTAACGTGCAGGCCGGACCACGATCCTCGAACCAGCGATGCTCACAGCCATCAATCTGGATGAGTTCTCCGGTGCAGGCCCGACGCGGTCGTGGCTGATGCACACGAGGCGGCCGTAACTTGCGGGGGAGCCATAAACCAGCCTGTGTCATCAGCTTGCGTACTGTCTCTTTGGCCAGATACAGCCCATGAACCTCGGCGAGCTTCTCACAGGCTAAAGTCGGGCCAAAATCAGCGTAGCGTTCGCGGATAATTCGTAGTGCTCGTTCAGCGAGGCCCGGCATGAGTTGCCGGTTGCCAGGCTGGCCACGACGACGGTTAACAAGTGAAAGCGGCCCATGTTCACGATAGCGCTCCAGCAACCGTCGGCAGTGTCTGTCAGATATCTCAAGCCGGTTTGCTGCAAGACGTGTGGTAAGACGGCGGTCGATAACATCCTGAAGGATCCTGAGTCGGTTTACATCGTTCATTGAGAAAAACTCCGTTCCGTATGCCGTCATGAGTCTCATCCTTTGAAAGCAGTGATCGCTGTGGTGAGACTGTAGCGCGGACATGTCTATTTGGTCAGAGACGGACATCTCAATTTAGCTACTACAACATTGGTGCGCATAATCTATCTTATGTTAAATTGTTGTTATACTCCAATTATAATGATTATTTGCGTTAGATAACGTTTCGCTCTTATCACAAATCCCCAGACTCAAAGCGGACCCAAATCATACAACTTTCACATTATCAGTCCAGCCAGTAGATGTTCAAAAGTTATATAAACCCTTCCCAACTCTTTATCGGTTAACTCATGACCACTCTTTAATTTTGTATTTTTTCAGCTATTAATCAGTAGCTTATACAATTACAAACTGATAAAAAAGTGTTCTTTAAGCCATAAATCGAAACCGACAAACCACTTATAAAGAGGAATGTATAACCATAAGGCATTACTATGTTTTCATACTTTCACCCTAAACATTAGATACAACATCTTTTTGCATACTACCAGAGTTATAAATCAGCTGTTAATAACAATTTGACAAACTGTCATCCACCAATAATAGTTATTCTATCAAAATAGTCGTAGATAGATCTGAGGCTTTTTCTTCGGTATGGAGTCTGCTATATGTTAAATATTAAAACTAAGCAATTCAGCCAGACGGTGGTGTTGTTACTTACTCTGCATAGCGTGAGTTATGCCGCAACAACATCAACACAACAGCTTGAAATACAAGCCAACGAACCGTTCACCGCACATGTTTTGGCGAGCAATCTAGATGCACCTTGGGATATGGTATGGGGCCCCGATGGTTATTTGTGGGTGACTGAACGTAAGGCTGCCTCTATAGTTCGTATCAATCCAGAGACTGGTGAGAAAAAAGTAGCGATTACGCTGAGCAACGTGCATACTGGCCCACAACATGAAGGCGTTCTTGGCTTAGCATTATCGCCTAACTTTATGAAATCAGGTGGCGATAATTATATTTACACAGCATATACCTATATAAATGGTAATATAGAACACGCAAAAATTGTTCGACTGGAATATGACCCAAAAACTCAAAAACTAGGTAATGAAAAAGAAATTCTGACAGGTTTCCCTGCGGGGAATGACCACAACGGAGGGCGCCTACGCTTTGGGCCGGATGGTAAACTCTTTTATACTATCGGCGAGCAAGGACACAACCAAGGAGCTAATTTCTGTAAACCTATTGATGCTCAGCGTATTCCTACTAAGGATGAGCTAAAAAATAAAAATTATGCAGCTTATGCTGGTAAAGTGCTGCGCCTTAATACTGACGGATCGATTCCAGAAGATAACCCAATCATTCACGGAATTAAAAGCCATTTATACACATACGGGCATCGTAACCCGCAAGGCCTAGTCTTTATCGGAGATACTCTATACGCCTCTGAACAAGGCCCATCTTCTGACGATGAACTCAACATCCTAGAAGCCGGAGGAAACTACGGTTGGCCGCACGTAGCAGGCTTTCAGGATGATCAAGCGTATGTATATGCTAACTATTCAAAAGCAGAAAACTGCCCATCGCTAAAATGGGACCCAAACCATATTCCTGCAGGTGTTCCGATACATAAAGAGACTGACTGGAAAGCCTCCGACTTTAAAGCACCAATTAAAACATTTTTCACTGTGAAAGACGGCTACTCTTATAACGATGCTAACTGCGGTGAGGATTCTGCATACATTTGTTGGCCAACTATCGCACCTTCAAGCGTAGCTTACTACCCTGTGAATGGAGTGATTAAAAGCTGGCGTAATTCTATCATCGTCAGCTCAATGAAAAATGGCGCGCTCTATCGCGTACTACTTAACGCAGACAAGAAAAATGTTCAAGGCGACGTGGCTAAATATTTCCACACCACTAACCGCTACCGTATGGTCGTTGTAAGCCCAGATACTCGCAAAATTTATGTAGCTACAGATAACTTTGGTAATGTGATGGATGAGTCCAACCATCCTACTCATAACCTAAGTAACCCGGGCTCAATCATCGTCTTCGAATATATTGGTAAGTAATAATATATATCCGCCGGGCATTGAGGTTCTCCTGATATCGTTTATCTTATAAAGAATACTAAACATAGCATTAAAAATATTAGCTATTATTGCTGATAAATAAACATCACAATATTACCGCCTTGCATCAGCAGATAACTTCTGCGGATAGTGAGGTTGATGAGCCGTAAAAAAACAATCTGGATTATTTAACTGAAAGGAAAATTGTCTGAATTAAACGAAATTCTTTATTAATTTGTGCACACACTCACACAACAGGAGTACCGCTATGACTACCTGGACTAAACCACATTTTATTGACATGCGTCTTGGTCTGGAAGTGACGTTGTATATTTCCAATCGTTAATTACCCATTAGCCCGCTTTCCGCGGGCACTTCTTTCTCAGATTATCTGATTACATATTTCTTTGTAGAGGTTAAAACACAATAATGATTACACACCTTTCTCTTTAATGGAGATACTCTTTAACGACTATTCTAGCTCTGACTATTCACTTCATATTTTAGTATTTTTAGTTCTTTATTGGAAATAAAACCAGGTTATTTAACAGGACAATCGTTGCTGATTTTAATAAATCTCTCGTTATAGATAATGTAGTGGTTGCCGGGCTTACGTAGCGACGGCTGGCGAACGACATCGCCGGGGCGCAGATACCAGGCGTCACCCTCCTCTTCCATGGTGTCGCATCCCGGTTTGATCAACAACTTAAACCAGGTATTGCCGGTATTGCTGACGCTTCCCAACGCTTTATCGAACGCCCATTTGAACTGAACCTGCCGCGGGCGTACCACCAGAATGGTATCCATCACCACTACCGGCTCCATACTGATCTGCCCGCCCGCCGAGGCGTGCATCACCTGGTTGCGGGTGGGAATTTCGCGAAACGAGACCCGATAGTAGCGTTCGCGGTTATCCTTCGGCCCGTGATAATAGAACTTAAAACATTCGCTTTCGCCCGCCTGCAGCGTCAGCTGGCACGGGGCGAACAGCAGTTCGCCGTCCGCCGGGCAGGCACGAACCTCATGGCCGCCGGGCCGGTCGATACCCACCACCGACACCCGACATAGCCGCGCGCTTTTATTGTTGTTGATAACCCTTTTCGCCACAAACTCAGCGTCAGAGGCCAGCGAAAAGGTTAGATTACCGACGGAAATCGCCAGCGCCAGCGGCGCGGCCAGCAGCCACAGGCTCGCAGCGCCAGCTTAATTAATGTGACGCCACGTCGCCTGGACATGAATCTCTCCTGAAGCGCTGACTTCGCCAAACCAGCCGTTGTCGGTGATGGTGCGCAGCGAGATAGGATCGTCCATTGCAATCGAGAAGCGCACCGTTGTTTTATCCATCCGCCCCACATCGCCGGAAATATCAGTCCACGGCGTGGTCAGCCATAGCGCATCGGTCATATCATGACAGCTATCATCGCAGCCGGCGTCGTAACTTTTCGTCGCCCCGCTTTGGGTAATGAAAGAGAGCAACGCCGGAAACGGCACCTGCGCGGTACCGTCCGCCGAGCTGAACAGGCAATACGAGCGCCCGCTAATCGCCTGTGACGGGCCGGTCACTTTAATCAACACCTCATCGGCGGCAGTTTTGCCACTGGTGGTGACGATGTAGCCGAAATCCAGCGCCGATTCGCCGCTGCCGACGTATCCCTCACGCGTCGGCACCGAAGTGTACTAATCGGCGATAATGCTGATGCTGAAATCACGCGGTTTGATAATCAGGCTATTGGATGTCGAGAATTCATACCAGCCGGATTCCGGCAAAGTGGTGTTATAAAAACAGAAGTTAAACAGATCTTTAGTGTTAATGTCGCTTATACCCAACGCACCATCTGCTTGAAAAAGTTACTGGAGAAAAAGACATATATTCGGTCAGACAATCGGTAACACTATACACCCTGTGACTGCAGTGCATTACCTTTCAGCTCTATAGATTGACCCGCAGCAATACCGCGGCAGAATCGTTAATCTCATCAAAGGTCTTTTGCCTTATGACGTTGTTAACAGTATCAGTGAGCAGCTTTCAGGAGCCTGTACCATGGAAATCTCTGTGTTTGATGAGTTCACAGGTTTATTGAAAGACGCCTCTCTGTTGACACGCTTCGATCACATCATAGTTGATACAGCTCCGAAGGGCCGCACGATTCAACTTCTCCAGCTTTATGATGCCTAGAGTAGTTTTATTGAAAGCAATCCAGATGGCGCTTCCGGTCTTAGTCCAATGGCCAGGCAGGAAAAGCAGCGTGAGCAGTATGCTCATGCGGTAGAGGCGTTATCCGATCCTGAACGTACACGTCTGGTTCTGATTGCACGACTGCAAAAATCAACATTACAGGAAGTCGCCCACCCAGATGAAGAATTGGCTGCGAATGGCCTGAAAAAAAGTACCTGGTGATTAATGGTATTCTACCTACAGTCGAAGCAGAGCATGACGCATTGACCACTGCTATATGACAACGGGAGCAGAAGGCACTGGCAAATCTTCCTGCCAGTGTATCAGGGCTACCGACATATGGATAATTAGGTATATGAGCCCGGTGTCACGATACAGTCATCCCACCCGATAAACAGACAAATAACACATGTACAAGTCATTCAACGGGAGCCTGCGGGACAAATGCCTGAACATTCACTGGGTTCTATCACTTAATCCAATACAGAACAAATTCGACAACTGGCGCAGAAAATACAATCATGAGAGGCCACATATCATCATTAAATGATTTAGTGTAAGCTAGAATAATCCGACGTATCCAGAAAAAAACCCTTAATTAGTTCTGCACTGAAATTGTATGAGGTTAATTTATCCACTTAATCAAAACACATTAAATATAAACCAGTCTAACTACAAAACATTACTGTTCATTAAATATAAGATCATAAAACGGTATCAGTGTACTATCGATACCGATAATAACAAAATCAGATTAAGAATATAGATTTTATTTCAATAGCAATACAATATAGGGTATGTATTAAAATCAAATCTATACCCGCTACCCATTTTAAAAATGGCAACATTATGTATACTATTTAATCTATAATAAATAGAAGGGAAAACTTTTTTAATAACCTCATCAGAAGCTGTATTTTCCACTTGCTTGACTATGTTAATAGTTTTTAACATCAAAAGACCTGAATCTATGCTATAATCAAAATAGATTTGTAATCCAACTTTGTCTACTACACCATCTTTCCCCTCTAATTTACCTGTTAATGCAGTAGCACCTTTCCCATTTTTTTTAAATCTGTATGAACTAACATAGGTTAAAGTATAATCATTAACAGATAAAATTCCTTTAGCAGAACATGCAAGATTGAAAGTTTTTTCACCAGAATGAAACTTGTAAAAACAAAAGAGAGCACTGGTAGTAATTAAAAAAAACAAACAAAATATAGTTTTAGAATAAAATAACTTAATCATTCCCTAACCTCGACAGAGAAGAGCAAATATCACGATCCGCACTTTTGTAAATAGGATCTTTACAAAATATAATAGAATAGTTATTTGAATAATCGAAATACGTCAAATAAGCAAATTTATATTTATTACAATAGCGACTTAAATCTTTAATTAAAATATTTTCAGCATAACTTCCCTCTTCCGGATAATCATGATCAATTGAGATAGAACATCCTTCATTAACTTTTTTAATTCTATACTCAACATCTCCAAGGTGAGTAAAAAAATATGAATTCCATATAACAAAAATCAAGAAAGAAAAAATAAATAAAAACACCATAGGAATTATACTAGTAAACTTCCCATTCAATTTAAACCCTTGATGAGCAATTGGTATTTCAGAAATTCCTTCATCAAAAGACTCTTGATATGTGTTTATATCAGAATTGCTTACAACACTATCATTTGAATTATATTCAGAGATATCAATATGGCTAGGAATATAATACCCCCCCCCTTTTATTGTTTCAATCACAGAACCAGTTTCTTCAAGAGATCGTAGCGTCTTCCTTAACTTACTAATATATTGTATAGCTGTAGTAGCATTGACCACTCGTCCTTTTCCCATAAAGTAATCACTGATTTCATCAAGTGTAACTGTGCTACCTTGATTTTTAATCAGATACAACAACAACCCTGAGGGATTACTACCTATGATCTCGCGATTACCACTTTCTGTAGAGAATAAATAACACTCTTTAGAATTAAACAAAATGTTTCTGTTAATAATATATGAATGAACGGTCATAGTTAGCCAATTAAAATTAGTATAAAATGATAATGATTATGATTATCAATTAATTACTTTCAATACTGAGAATAGCAGCCTTTAAACATAACAATGATATTTAACATGTTTGTAAATTGCAAAATATTTTTCGTGAAAATACACTTTATATGTACTTATATGTAATTATATTTTATTATATTTACGCATATAAAATACGCATCCCTTTGATTTGCAATGATTTTATAAGATTGTATTTTATAGATGATATAATATGATTTTTAATTTGATTTTTACGCAAACCATTGTTAACTTTTGTAACCACACAAAGTGTCAGGCCATAAAATATAAAGTAAAACACGCCTGATAATTAACAAGCATCATGTTTAGATAACATCAAGATTACTGAAAAATAACACGGGCTATAAAAGCAATGTATCCACCAACAACATTAAAAAAAAGAGAAATAACACAAAGAGTAATTTTTTTAAGTGAATGCTCCTACATGAAAGCTGGGTTAAAATCCCTGCTATTTAAAAAGGCCGAAGAAATTGGTATCAATATACAGTATATTGAACTTAACCCCGAAGACTGTATCCTTGACTTAGCCGATTATTACAGGAATATTAGTGACATCCAGGTAACAGTACTATGTGATACAAGAAGCAGACATTTCCCATATTTCTTTGATAAGTTGAGAAAATTTGAAACGCCTATTAAGAACAGGAAGACCTCATGGATAACAAATCTAGCACCATCGATAACCAATAAACCACAGCAATACTATCAGAGCTATGCGTATCGGCTAAGTGCTCTTGAGAACCAGATAGTAAGGTTATTGATGAAAGCATGGAAACCGAAACAAATATCTGAGTTTATTGGAATGGACGTTAAAAGAGTCAGTTATTATAAAAGAAATGCGATGAGAAAAATGGGAGTCATGAACTCGCATGAACTCTTTCATAGATATTACGGAAGCAGCAAACTAAGGGATATTGCAATATTATAACACCCGGTAATACTGCATAATAAATTCACATACCCAATACATGGGATGGGATAGTAGTAACTATATATAAATATCATCAAGGATATGAAATGAAAAAGGTAATTTTAGCATCTGTTGTTTTTTCTGCTATTGCGCTCAATGCCGCTCACGCAGCCTCAAACGCACAAATGACTATCACTGCAGATGTCGTTGCTGCGACTTGTGATGTGTCTTTATCAACATCTGCTATGGATCTGGGTAACTATTCTCCAAAAGATTTTACCGCAGTTGCAACTCCTATTGCTGCCAGCACTAAGCAGTTTACTGTTGGTATTAATAACTGTGATACTCCACTGGCAGCAGGCGATACTGCTAACTTGGTTATTTCAGGGCAAACTCTGGGCGGTAACCCGAATATTTTCAACTCTACCGGAACAAATTCCGGTATTATGCTGAATCAAAAAGGTTCTTCCACTTATCTGAAAAATGGTGACAAGCTACAAGTTGCAACTGCAACTACTCCAGATCCTGCAGATTTTGCCGGTAAAATTATTACCCTTGAAGCAGGTGTAGCATCTACCGGAACCGATAGCAGTATCGAATTTGGTCATATCAGCGCACCAGTTCTGTTCAGCTTTGCATATAACTAATAGCAAATAATCTATTTTCAGGCACGTAAATACGTGCCTGTCTAAGGGAATAGAATGAAAAAAATTTTTACTGCTACCGCTACTGCTATTATTTTTGTTTTTTTTTATTGTACAGCACTAGCTGATGGTTTTGGGTTAAATGTTACTCGAGTTATTTTCAAAGGAAACAATGAAAGTACAACAGTCGTACTCAGAAATTCATCTCCTAAGGATACATATATTGTTCAGGCGCGTATGAGCAAAACAGTAGATGGATTCGAGGAAACTCCATTTACGATTACACCACCAATATTTCGACTGGAACCGGAATCAACAAATAATCTACGAATAAAACTCAATCACATTAATGACTTACCACAAGAACATGAAAGTGTATTTTATCTCAACACTAGGGCAATACCAGCAAGTATAAAGAAAGATGAAAAAGATGGCATTAATCGTATAAGCGGAACAGCGCAGTTTGGGGTTGGGACTATTATAAAGCTATTTTACCGTCCAAAAAACTTACCTGGTTCCTCAGAAGAGGCACAGAAGAATGTTTCCTTCAAAATAGTACCAAATGGTATAAATGTAAAAAATAATTCTGCGTTTTACGTTAACTTCTCCAAACTTAGTGTAGAAGGAGAATCATTACTGAAAAAAAACCTACCAGCGATGATTTCACCTTACTCTGATGTTACTTATGTGACAAAGATAAATTCAGGAAAAGTCACATGGAATACTATTAACGATTTTGGTGGTGTAAATGTTTATGAAACGGATTTGTGACGGAGTCATAATCGTTATATTTGGATTAATCATCCTCAGTATTTCAAAATCTTTTGCTACTAATATTAACATCAACTTTCATGGATTTATAAAACCAGGGAGCTGTGATGTGGACCTAGATAAGCCATCGCTTAACCTTGGTGATGCAGACTATTTCACACTCAAAACGGGAAATATTCTACTTAACCCAACTCAATTTAATGTAAATATAAGCAAATGTTTTCTTGCGAAAAATACTATTTTACGTCCTGCTATACAGATTGATGGTGAAGGCTTTAATGCTAGTGATAAATTCATATTCAGTAGTAATGACTCCTCAGCAAAAGGTATTGGCGTTATACTTTATCAAGGTAACAGCGTGCCCGAATATTATGATACGTCTCTAAAATCTGGTGATTATATAGACTTAGGAGGTACGGGAGCAATACCCGAAGACTCAATTATCCCTTTTTATGTAGGAGTATCATGTGGTTCAGTCACTGACTGTTCATCGATAAATGTAACTCCGGGCAAAATGGTTGCAAGAATAATATTTAACTATAGGTATTACTAATAATGAGATTTAATGTTTTGTTATTATTTTTATATCTAATGCCTGTCATATCTTTAGCGGGAATAATAGCTACTCCCACAAGAATAATTTATGACAAAAGTAGCGAAAAACACACTGTGGTAATTAGAAACGAAAGCGAGTCAACTTTTCTCGCAAGTGCGATTTTTGAGGAGAAAGGACAGCCTTTCTTTACTATAACTCCGCCTATAATTAAACTTAGGCCATATGATAAGAGTATTCTTAGAGTCAGAGGTATAGATACCAAAGAATTACCAAAAGATAGAGAATCCGTATTTAGTTATTCAATAACCATGATCGCAAGTGATGATAACAAGCCCTTACTACAGAACAGAATCGCTATGGCTAACAGATACTGGTTTAAATTATTTTATCGACCAGACAATATAGGCAACCCAAATTCAAATAGTTGTGATTTGGAATTTTATAAATCTAAAGGAAAATTAGATGTGAAAAATAACTCACCATTCTTTTCCACATTAGTTTTTCTTTCTACAAATGGTAAACGTATTTTTTTGACCCCTGATGAGGCAATGATAGCACCGTATAGCTCGCAACAGATTAAGATTTCGAGTGATGTGAAAGTTGTAGAATGGATTCGTATTAATGATTATGGGAGTCTGGAAAAAAAATGCACATCTTCTTTGACTTAAAAAAAACATTATGTTTCATTTTATATTCATTTATTTTAATATCGCCTTCATGGGGTAAAGATATTAATGGAATATCTTTTAATTTTACACGTTTAGTGATGACTGATAAAGATACAAAAGGAGTTTATTTTAAAGCGTATAATAATAATGCTTTTCCAATACTTGTACAGAGCTGGGGTAGTAAACTTGATACAGATACAGGGTCTGTTGATGACTCAACATCTGATATAAAAATCCCATTTATAGTTCTCCCTCCACTTCAGAGAGTAGAGCCAGGGGAAGAATTTACCCTGCACTTACGTTTTAACGGAGAACGGGTTCCTTCTATGACGGAATCTGTTTATTTATTGTCATTCAAAGCTATCCCTGTATCTGGATCCAAAACGGCTAAAACACTTTCGATGACTGTTGTAATGAATATCAAAGTTTTTATCAGAAATCAATTACCGGATAATGATGGGATATCATCTGCAATTAATAAAGTAACTGCATCATGGCAAGCAGATGGAGTGCTTATAAATAATCCATCTCCATACTGGCTAACTCTGTCATCAATGATACTAGATAATAAGGAAATTGAAAGAAAGGAATTGTTAAAAATGGCAACTCCAATGCAATCCACCTTATTCAAATGGAAGAATGGAAGACCTCGAGAGATATTCATAAAGTTTATCGACGAGTACAGTATGGAAACTGAAACTGTACGATTAAAAATAGAATAAGCATGTGGAAAACAATGAACAAAACTTGCAAAAAAAAATTTTTTTTATTTAAGATCACGATAACATCATTATTCGTTAATAATGCTATCGCCGATGATTATTTTGATCCAGGTTTACTTGCTATAGGACAGGTTTCAGTTCCGCATGTTGATTTATCACGATTTGAAAAATCAGGTGCAATTGTTCCTGGTATATATAACCTTAATGTTTTCATAAATGGAGATGAATTTGGATATCAGGATATTGAGGTTGTGGTTCTCAATACTGGCGAGCCCGGGCCGGTTGTTACACCTGAGCTATTAAGAAAACTTCATGTCGATATTGATTCGATCGATACTTTTCGCGCACTAAGTAACTCTGAAAAAATCACTAACTTAGGAGCTTTAATTCCTAAAGCTACTGTAAATATTGATTTGAAAGATCTGACACTTCTGATACGTGTACCTCAGGCCAGAATGGATATTACCGCTGCAGGAACTGTCAGCCCTGAGTTGCTTGATACCGGTATACCTGGTCTTATGCTTAATTACAACGTTAACTCAAACCGAACCTGGAACAAAATTAGTTCTCCTAGTTCAAATCTTTTCAGTAGCATTAATGGTGGCCTGAATCTTGGAGCATGGCGTTTACGGAGCAATTATACGTACAACCGCAATGAAGGAGGTGGGTACCGTTACAGTAGTTCAGACTTCAATGGAACTCACATAAAGAGAACACTAATCCCTTTTAAGACGGAATTATCTATTGGAGAGGTAAACACTTCTGCAGATGTCTTTGATACATTTCCGGCAAGAGCAATTATGCTTAGTTCTCTTGAGCAAATGAAACCTTACAGTTTGCGAGGTTTTGCTCCTGTTATATCCGGTAACGCTGAGACAAATGCCAGAGTAACAGTTCTGCAGAATAATAATATTGTTTATCAGACTTACGTTTCTCCGGGTCCATTTATAATCAATGATTTATACCAAACAGCAATTGGAGCAGATCTTACGGTAATGATACGTGAAGCTGATGGCCGGGTAAGAACGCAGCAGATTGCGTACTCTTCTTTACCTAATATGTTACGCCAAGGAGCTTATAAATATCAGTTAGTGGCAGGAGATTACAATAATAATTATAGCCCCCATGCAGATTCATCTCATTTTATTCAGGGCACGTTAACTTATGGACTTCCCATGGATACTACTCTTTATGGGGGGGTTCTGGTTTCTGATAAATATTACTCTGGTGTCTTAGGGGCTGGTTTCTCCATGGGCACCTTCGGCGCACTATCTGCAGATGTGACTCAGTCATACTTATCAGAAGTATCAGATAATACTTCATTATCAGGTCAGTCATATAGACTTCGTTATTCCAAAAGTATTATGGAAACTGGTACTTCTGTAGATCTTACGGCATACCGTTATTCAACAAAAAACTATTATAATTTTACAGATTTTAACAAAAAAATGTATTCATCTAATTCTGATGAATATCCATGGATATCGAAAAGACGTAGAAGTAGTTTCCAGACTCGTATTTCTCAGGACTTCAATAAATTTGGAATGCTCTCTCTGGCAGCCAGCAGGGATGATTACTGGGGAAGTAGCATGGTAAATAATAACCTCTCTGCTAGTTATAATATTACACTAAATAATATTAATTTTGGTGTAAGTTACAATATTGAGCGAATTAAAAGTAATGATAGCTGGCCGGAAAATCGTAGCATTTATATGAACGTTCAAATTCCATTCAATTTTTTTGACCGTGATAGCGTCAACAACGCTTATGCTACCTATATGTTATCAAAAGATAATCATGGCAGAGTTCAGCAACAGGCCAGCTATAGCGGAACAATGCTTGACAGCCGACTCTCTTATTCAGCGCAGCAGACCTGGAGTAATAGTAATAATGATCATTCAATCAGCGGTCTCAATTTAAGTTATCAGGGAAGCAAGGGATTGGGTAGTCTAGGTTATAGTCAAAGCTCTGAATGGCGCTCACTTAATATTGGTTTGAATGGAGGAATTGTTGCTCATTCAGGCGGTATCACACTTTCCCAGGCGCTGGGAAGTTCAGTTGCGCTGGTGCACGCTCCTGAAGCTATAAATACAAGAGTAATTAATGGTAATGTCAATACCGATTCCTCTGGTTACGCGGTAGTACCTTATCTTGCTGATTTCCAGAAGAATAGCATATCATTAGACCCTACAACTTTGCCAGAAAATGTTGAGATCTATAAAAATACAGTGAATGTATACCCTGTTAAGGACTCTATTATTCGTGCAGAGTTTAAAACCAGATCTGGTTACCAGGCTATTTTTACTTTATTTGATAAGCACGGTAAGTATATCCCATTTGGCTCCACTGTTTCAGTTCTCAAGGACAACAACGATGAAGATGCTATGTTTATTGTAGGTGATAAAGGCCAGGCATATATTAGCGGGCTTGCAACGCGCGGAACATTAATTATTCGCTGGGGTAATGATACAATCCAATCGTGCCAGGCTAATTATAATCTAAAAGATAGCATAAAAAGCAATATTATTAGTCTTTCACTGACCTGCAACTAAAAGGAATCAAATAATGTTATTGAGATTTATGTATTTATTAATTAGTATAATTGCATTTTCGCACTTGCCTGGTTATGCGGTAACCATCCTAGTTGGTCCAGGAAAGGGGATTGTATGGTCCGGATATCCTTTTAATTTGAGTGTCACTGGTACACATGGAAATACCTCACACTCTTATTATTATGGCCTTGGCCCATTATATTCTGGCGGTTCTTGTGTTGAGTCAGCAAAATTCGAAACTCTGCCTGAAGGTTTTGTTGGTTATAATATTACAACTGGAGTTTATCTCGTACCAAGAGCCCGTGTAAGTGGACAGTTATATTATGGACCAGTCAGAAATGATCCAGCCAGTGCATCTAATCACATTTTTTCAGGTACATTAGGCTATCCTGAGACTAAAGTGACAGATCAAAACGGCACACCATGGGAGTTAGCAACAGGATGGTGTACTAGATTATCTAATGTATATCCTGTTCTTGGTAAAAATAAGGAAATGAATCTTAGCGGTGACTGGATAATCTACGCAACAGGTAATCAAATACCGTCATCAACTGTACATAAACTTAGTAGAGATATGTCAGCATTAATACGTACTATCATTAACCCCATGTCAGGCTATGAATCAGATACAGGACCAGACCACTTAACCCAACTTTTACTATCAGAAATCTCAGTCAGAATAATTGGTGTACAATGTAGTGTTAATACGCAGACAAATATTAATTTTGGCGAAATTCTTTATGATGCCAGACCAAACACTGAGTTAGCTTCCGTTACATCCCCTTTTACTATAAGTTGTAAACAAGGGTTAGACCCCGTTACAGTTAACATTAATGCCTCCTTCAGGGCTAACACTGGATATTATAACGGAGATTTTACACAATTAGCTTTAACTGAAGGAGGGGGATATATTACTGGAGAAATTGGTAAGGGGCTGACTGGAAGTGGGGAATGTACTTCTCATCCTTCTTCTCTTAGTTTTGCTCAGGTTCCAATTAAGCTGGCCACACTTCTTTCGACTGACCCGGGTGTTGATGCGAATAACACAATAACCTGGCGTCTCTGTTCAGGGGGAGCAGATCTTCCTGTCGGAGGTATAAACGCCAGTACTGAACTGAGTATTGTGTTCAGTTGATATTTATCAACTAGATTACCAGCATAAATACAATTCAGATTATACCCTATTATTATTTATGTTTCCGGTGCCATTTTAAGGCACCGGAAATGAAAATGTCATACCACATATTTCATAATCTCCGCACATCTTTTTTATTATTTCCATTGTAAACACTCACTTTATAAAAAATTTAATATTACCGGGGTGTACCGACCAGAATTCATGTAACGCATCCTCTTCTTATCTACACCCTTCCCTTTCTGGTTCGATCCTGTCTGTCCTGGCATTACCCCAAT
The DNA here is from genome assembly GCF_040065495.2 of Klebsiella sp. CN_Kp073. NCBI lineage: Bacteria > Pseudomonadati > Pseudomonadota > Gammaproteobacteria > Enterobacterales > Enterobacteriaceae > Klebsiella > Klebsiella sp. CN_Kp073. The sequence goes on along the minus strand of NZ_JBEAIT020000002.1, from coordinate 2,258 downwards.
TCTCCCAAAAACCGTAAAACAGCCCTCAGCCCACGTTATGACTGGCTTCATGGAGTATTTGAGCAGCAAAAGGATCCTTTACGTGTTTGGTTTAACCCGCAATAATGCGGGATAAGACAACAGCAGGATCCGCGCGCTGCGATTTATTGTGATGGCAGGATCGGACCATTCAGGCCAGAATAACTGTATTCATAAACAGTGCGTGCGCTACGTGAAAAATAGCTGATGAACAACATCATTTCCCTGCAGAATTCACCAGAACGCGTCTCCCTGCTGCCGATCGCACCAGGGGTGGATTTTGCCACCGCGGTGGCACTACGCCGGATGGCCACCTCCACCGGCGCCACGCCAGCTTACCTGCTGACACCAGAAGTAAGCGCCCTTCTCTTTTTTATACCCGATCAGCAACACCATATGTTGTTTGCGACCATGTGGAACACCGGCATTCATATAGGAGAAGCCAGAACCCTGACGTCGGAGTCATTTGATCTCGACGGTCTTCGACCTTTTGTCTGGGTGTTGTCAGTAAAGGTACGGGCCCGTCGCGGCCGCCCGCCAAAAGATGAGGTGCGGCTGGTTCCGCTGACGGATATGAATTTTGTGCGGCAGATGCAGAGCTGGATGGTGACCACTCGTCCCCGCCGGCGGGAGCCACTGTGGGCAGTCACGGATGAAACTATACGTAACTGGCTGAAGCAGGCCGTGAAACGGGCTGGAGAAGACGGGGGATATTTTTCCATACCGGTGACACCGCATACCTTCCGGCACAGCTATATCATGCACATGCTCTATCACCGCCAGCCCAGGAAGGTTATCCAGGTCCTGGCCGGTCATAAGGATCCACGCTCCATGGAGGTGTATCCCCGGGTGTTTGCTCTGGACGTGGCAGCCACGCTGGCCGTACCGTACACCGGAGACGGCCGGGATGCGGCAGAGATCCTGCGTTCACTCCCTCCGCAGGTCTTAAATCCGGGGGAAGCATTTACAGATTTAATCCGCGGTAAGAATATTGACTGAGGTATGCATGCTCACATGCCACAGTCAATTCAGGGGGCGTCTTTCGTCCGGAGCCGCATGCTACAGTCAATATTTACATGTCATAGTGAATTTATGCATATGGCAGTAAATTTAACAGCTGCATGGAGGTATTAGTTCAGGAGAGGATATTGACTGTGGTATGTATTACGCACGTCACAGTCAAGAGAGAGAAATGTAACACACTACAGTGAAGATTCTACATATCGCAGTCAATCTTCTGATTTCGAACTGTTGAGGGCTTCGGCCAGTTTTTTAGGATCGATTCCCGCCGCTTTCAGTGCCTTAATCACCTCATCGTAGTTCTGCTCCGGCGCCGTCTCCGGCTCTTCCTTCCTCGGCGCCCTCACCGTGCCACTGATAAGCTTCGGATTGCGGTAATGCACACTGAAGTATGTGGAGCGACCACGTTTGAATTCGGTGTAATCCAGATAACCGATATCCCTGAGCTGCTCCATGGCCTTACGCACGGTATGGTTCTGCGTATAGACATTTGAGGTCAGATTGAGCCGGTCCCGCATTCGTTTCATGGAGATGGGTGCCGGGTTCTGCGGAAGACTTTCGATATAGGTATACAGCGCCTGAGCAGATTCCTTACGCTGCAGGGCATCAATGGCTTTAAGGCGTAACAGTACCCGCCGGTCCATATGGTACAGCTCAAACAGTTTGGGCTCGGCCTTGATCTCCACGATATCTTCGTTGATATCGTAGAAAGCAGACTGTACCAGGTGCGTCGTCCAGCCCTTTGTCTCACTCTGGAATTTAAGCGTGACCGATGCCAGTTTAAATAACGAATTGCTGATGCGATCACGCATTTTCCTGTTGGAGCGGCGGGAATCGAATCCACACATTTTCACAAACTCGACAAATGAGAGTTCCAGTGTGTCCTTTTTCACGCCATACTCTGACATCGATCGGATGATCCCGAGCCAGACTTTAAAATCCGTATCCATGTCCAGACGCGATCCTGTGATCTTCACGTCGTTGTACCCTTCGCTCCTGGCGATCGAGAGCTGTACAAGCTCCTCAGTGGCATCTGTGACGTTTTTACGGTTAGTCTTGCTCCTGGAGGTGGATTTAAGCGTGGGAACGAACAGACCCAGCCGCATGAGCGCCACAGGCTGTACCGTACTGGCACTGTTGACATCCAGCTTAACAACTTCGCCAGTCGTCTTATCTATCTCCTGCAGATTAAGAGGTAACTCATTATTTTCGTTAGCCAT